>JAKANW010000417.1 GCA_021823555.1 Chloroflexota bacterium | reverse complement strand
GCGCGGAAGTTGTCGAAGGCGTATGAGGTGTGGCGGCGGGACTGGCGGCAGGACGCCGAGAAGATGGCGTTAGTGAAAGCGGTGGCGGAGGTGCTGCAGAAAATTGGGAACGTGGAAGATTACGTCAGTCCCCTCACCCCTACCCCCTCTCCCGTTGACAAGGGGGACTCCCTTCCCATCGCGGGCGCGGAGCGAGAGCAGGGGATGAGGGAAGAACTCGCCGCGTTCCGCGTCAATGTCCAACGCTGGCTGGCGGCGGTCACGCTTCCCATTGACCAACTCGTGCTGACGTTGGCGCAAGATGTGTTCGGCGAAGCGTCGGACTTGGCGCTGGCGCACAAACTGGCGCTGGTTTTGCGATCCGCCGCGGACGATCACGTGGAGTGGCGGCTGCCGGAGTTGACGTCGGAACTGGCGGTGATCGCCAAGAACGAGCGGCGCTTCATCGGCTTCTCGGACAACGACTCAGGCTTCGACCCGGATAAGCACCGCGGCAAGGTGGTGGTGACGACCATGCACAAGGCAAAGGGGCTGGAGTGGGACCGCGTGTACATGATGTCAGTCAACAATTATGACTTCCCGTCAAACATGGGCAATGACCGGTTCATTTCGGAGAAGTGGTTTGTGCGCGGCGGGTTGAATTTGGAGGCCGAGGCGCTGGCGCAGTTGACCGCGCTCGGGTTTCGATACAGTGGACAAACACCACCTACTCAACCCTCAAACGATGAATACGACTGGTACGAGGAGGGCGCGGCGACCGGACGCTCGCGGCTGGACTATGTGAAGGAACGTCTGCGCCTGCTGTATGTGGGCATTACGCGCACCAAGAAGGATTTGATCGTGACGTGGAATACGGGCAGGCAGGGAGAGGCGACACCGAGTTTGGCGTTGTCCGAGTTGATGGGGTGGTGGGAGGAAAGCGGAGAAAAAGAGAACCGGTCTCGGACATGATGTCACCGGGACCAGTTTTCTTTCTCCGCAAGAATTAGATGAGGCGATTTCCGCAATTCACTCCACTTCGTAGTACAATGAAAGTCGAAAGAGTTTGACCATTTTGTTTACCTGATGCGGGGGAGAACGGATCGGCGCTTGAAAGCAAAATCACAAAACTCAAAACCGAGTCAAAGCGCTACCCCAAGGAGGATCGCATATGATGAATAAGGTTATCTTCGAAGAAAAATGGAAGACGATTCGCAGTCTGTCCACGGCGCGCTGGAGTTTGATGGCCGATTTCGACCTGAGTAGGGTGGATAAAGCCGATGACAAGTACGATAAATTTGTTACCCTGCTCCAGGTTAAATACGGATACTCCCGCCAGCAGGCCCGCGAGGAAGTCAATAAACTCTGGAAAAAATATGAAACGCAAGAAGGCCTTGCGTGATCCATTTACAAGTTAACGACGATAGAAGGAGAAACACCGATGGAAGCAGATAAGAAGAAACGTAAACGATTATCCAAGGGCAAACGTAAGCACATCCGGTTGATCAAGCAGGAAGGGCGCAAAGCAGGGTTATCTGAAGACGAAATAAAGAAGAAAATTCAGCAAGTGTGAATGAATGAAAACCGGTCTCGGGCTTAAGTAAACGAGACCGGTTTTGATTCGCCGAACGTCTTACTTTTCCCGTGTCAGCACAATGACTGGGATCACTCGCGTGGTGTTCTTTCGGTAATCGTCAAAGCTAGGCATCATCGCCGCCATCTTATCGTACAGGCGCGAACGTTCCGGCTCTTGCGCCACCGCCGCGCGGACGTGATGCGTTTCCGTCCCGACCTCGATAGTCACATCTGGGTGGGCGACCAAGTTATAGTACCAGTCGGGGTTGGTCGGCGCGCCGCCTTTGGAGGCGATCACCACCCAGCGCTCCCCATCACGGACGTAGGCCACCGGGTTGATGCGCGGCTCACCAGACTTCGCACCTTTAGTGTGCAAGAGCAGCAGGGTTTTACCTTCGAACCATCCGCCCACCTTGCCAGCGTTGGCGCGAAATTCTTCAATAATCTTTTGGTTGCGTTCGTTTGCTTCGCTCATGTTCGTCTCCTATAAATTTGATTTCAAGATGTTGCCAAAAAAGGCGCTCTTACCATTGCAGAGCGAGATCGCTTTCCGTGGTAATATCGTTAAGGCTATTGTCGTCTAATGCCCATCGTTAAATAACTTGATGTGGAGAGGACACCATGACCAAATACTATTTCAATAAAACGCTTGACCTGCCCTTCGACGCCGCTATCGCGCGCGTCACTGAAGAGCTGAAAAAAGAGGGGTTCGGGATTTTGACCGAGATTGACGTCGCGGCGACAATGAAGAAAAAACTGGATGTGGATTTCCGCCCGTATAAAATCCTCGGCGCGTGCAATCCGCCGTTCGCTCACAAGGCGCTGGAAGCGGAACCGCACATCGGATTGATGTTGCCGTGCAATGTTATCGTACAAGATGCAGGCAACGGCAAAACCGAGGTCGCGGCGATCAACCCAATGGTGACGATGACCAGTGTAGAGAATCCTTCGTTGGAGTCGGTGGCGGAGGAAGTTCAAACCAAGTTGCAGCGTGTGATTGAAAATCTATAGTCTCTCCCTGCCTCCCCAAATCTAAAGGATTTGGGGAGGTGCATTTTCCCCACTGCGGAGATATAACCACAAGCCGGAGAACAACATGAATCAAGCAGACGTTGTCGGCATTGGCTATTGCACGCTGGATTATGTGACCCTCGTTGATGCCTACCCTGAAATGGACAGCAAGGTCGAGGTCCGCGACTTTGTGGAAGACGGCGGAGGTCCAACCGCAACCGCATTGGTCACGTTGGCGCGGCTCGGCGTCCACACACGGATGTTTGGCAAAGTCGGCAATGACCTACGCGGGAATCTGATCCGCCAGGGGTTGGAGCGGGAAGACGTGGACCTCAGTCATTTTGTGCTCGAAGAAAACGCAACCTCTCCCCTCTCGCTCATCGTAGTGGACAAGTCCTCCGGCAAACGAACGATCATTTACACAAAAGGAAATGCGTCAAAGATCAGACCGGAGGAAATAAACCGGGACATGTTGCAAGGCGCAAAAATCCTGCACATCGACGGACATCAAATGGACGCATCGCGGCTGGCCTGTCAATGGGCTAGGGAAATGGGCATCCAAGTGGTGTTGGATGCCGGTTCGATCCGCCCAGGGATGAGCGATTTGGTGGCGGCATCGGATTATGTCGTCTCTTCGCGGTCTTTCGCCCTAGACTTCACATCTGCGGAAACCATCGAAGACGCGGCTGAAACGATTTTCGCCCAAGGAAGTCACGCCGCCGTAGTTGTGACAAACGGAGAAAAGGGCGGTTTCTGTATTTCAAAGACAGTCAAATTTCACTACGTAGCCGCCAGCGTTGAGGTGGTCGATACCACCGGCGCGGGCGATGTTTTTCATGGGGCGTTTGATTATGGCCTACTGCAAAACTGGTCTTTGGAAAATATTGTCCACTTCGCCAGTGTCGTGGCCGGACTCAAGTGCAGAAAACTCGGTGGAAGGTCAGGCATCCCCACTTTGGAACAGGCAGTTTTAACCTAATTCCAAGATTTTCCTTGACAATTTCTCCTCACGAAATATAATTTCCTTTTGAAACTATTTTCAAAGGAAACAATCATGACATCCCCTCGTCAAACCGCCGCACTGGTAGTGGATAACATCCCCTTGCTGATGCGCCTCCTGCGCACCAAGTTCCGCGAGAAGCGTGCGGGCGAGCTCTCTATGGCGCAATTCCGCACGCTGGCCTTCGTGGACACCAACCAAGGCGCCTCGCTTTCCGACGTAGCCAATCACATCGGACTGGCGCTTCCTTCCATGTCCAAGCTGGTGGACGCGTTGGTCAAGCGCAACCTGCTCACCCGCGACATGCACGGAACCGACCGCCGCCGCATCTGCCTGGCGTTGACCGCGGAGGGCAAGCAGGAACTTGACGAGGCCTACCAGCACACGCAAGCCTTCTTCGCCGAAAAATTCGCCGAACTAAGCGCGGCCAAACGGACGCAGATTGCCGAGTCCATCAACATTATGAAACAACTATTCGATCTAAGCTCTGAGTTCCCCGCGGCCGAAGCGCTCCCCAAATAAACCTCCCAAAAATAATTTTGCCAATTTATCCCAAAGGAGTCTCACAAATAAAATGGATACCCCCTATTCCCTGTTTGGAAGAAAAGTCGATTA
>JAKANW010000416.1:1804-4185 GCA_021823555.1 Chloroflexota bacterium | reverse complement strand
TTTGCTTCATGCCTTGCTTGCTATTCTCATAGCTCCTTGATTTTACTTAAGAGCCTGAAGATTTTTAAATTCGCACAGATTTTAGTGTTATTCTTCGTCATTTTTATTTCTTTTGTTAATGATGTAAGAGCCGCCTGCAATCCGGCGGAGTGTGGAGAACCCAGAAAAGATTGTAGCGGCTGGCCAACTGGCTATCATTGTGTTGCAAAATGTTGTGTTCCGCCAATCGGCGGCGGCGACGGAGGTTCTTGCTTCCCTGCAGGAACAAAAGTGTCACTTCCTGACAACTCAACAAAAAATATTGAGGATGTAAAAATAGGCGATAAGGTAATAGGTAATAGCGAACAGGGAGCGCAAACAATAAACACAGTTACGGCACTGGAACAACCGGTTAGTAGTAACATGTGCGAGATTAAATATACGAATGGTGAGAGCTTGAAAGTGACAAAGGGTCATCCGCTCTTTACCCAAAACGGCTGGAAGGCAATTGATACCGAGGAGGCTGCTAAAGAAGACCCGGGGGTTCCGGTTACAACCATGAATGTCGGGGATTTTATGAAAAAGGATACCGGCTCATGGGATCAAATCACAAATATCTCCTGCAAAAATGAAACTATCCAAACTTATAATTTTACGGTGGACAATACCCACACCTACTTTGCCGGGGGATTTCTGGCGCACAACAAGGGCGGAGGCGGAGGGTTGACTTGCAGCAATTTTGTCAGCAGTGTCGCCAACCCGAATGTTGTTGCCTCCGGCGGGCAGACGACCGTAAGCTGTGATTTCGGCGCCCCGGGCTATCCCTGCATAGGCGCTTCCCTGGGGAGCAGTAATTGCGCTTATACGGGCGCCAGCGGGAGCACCGATTACTTCAACTGCACCGCGCCCGTTCCGCAGGGCGGGTACAATGCTTTCTGCAGACTGTTCAATAACCCCACTTATTGCCCGTCGCAGGGCTACTCAGGCCGATCCCCTTACCCCGGCACAAAAACCGTTTCCGTTACCGTCCCCGGCGGATATTCAACAATTTATATACTAACCCGTCGATGCGACGCCCCCTCCGGGCGAATCAAAAAAGCGGACGCACCCGAAGAGGACGCGCCCGCTTTTTGCGCATTACGTATTACGAACTACGCGTTGCCGGTCAACCAGCCACGCAGTTCCATGGCTTTGACCACACGTGAGATGGCAACCATGTAGGCCGCATCGCGCATGTAGACGCCTTCTTTTTCGCTCATTTCGAGCACGCCGTGGAAAGCGGAGGTCATCTTCTGATCCAGTTTTTCCAGCACTTCTTCCTTGGGCCAGTAGAAGTTCATATCGTTCTGGACGGACTCGAAGTAGGAGGTGGTCACGCCGCCGGCGTTGCACAGGAAATCGGGGATGTTGAAGATCTTGTTGGCCTTGAAGAATTCATCTGCCTCGGGGGTGGTGGGGCCATTGGCGCCTTCGGCCACGAGTTTGACGCGGCTCGACATTTTCTTGATGGTGTCGGCGTTGACGTGGCCTTCGATGGCGGCGGGGATCAATACGTCGGCTTCCTTGGTGATCCAGGCCTCGCCGTCTTCCACGATATAGCCCGCGGCTTCGGCTTTCTTCTGGTCAATGGTACCGTACTCGTCCACGATGGAGAGCAGGAAGCGCGGGTCGATGCCGCCCTTCTTGCCATAAGTGAAGGATTTCTTGGCATGGCGGTCCCAGCAGGAGACGCAGGCGACCGTGCCGCCCAGCATTTCCACGAAGCCGATGGCTGCATATTGGGCCACATTGCCGAAGCCTTCGATGGCCGCGACAGCCTTGGTCGAATCCATCTTGAGGTGCTTCATGGCTTCGCGCACGGTATAGATGACGCCGTAGCCGGTGGCCTCGGTGCGTCCCAGCGACCCGCCGCCGCCCAGCGGCTTGCCGGTAAATACGCCGGGGGTGTACTGCCCAACCAGGTTGGAATACTCATCCATCATCCAGCCCATCATCTGGGGGGTGGTACCAACATCAGGGGCCGGCACATCCTGGCGCGGGCCGATGTTCTTCCACATGGCGCGCACCCAGCCGCGGCACAATTCTTCTTTTTCGTTCACGCTCAGCGTGGAGGGATCCACGATGATGCCGCCCTTGCCGCCGCCCAGCGGGATGTCGGCCACAGCGCATTTCCAGGTCATCCACGTGGCCAGGGCGCGGACGGTGTCCATCGTCTCAGCCGGGTGGAAGCGGATGCCGCCCTTGTTGGGACCGCGCGCATCATTGTGCTGCACGCGGTAGCCCTGGAAGACGCGCAGAGAGCCGTCATCCATGCGAACGGGAATGCGAAAAGAGAATTCCCGCATTGGCCAGCGCAGCACTTCAGCGATGCCGGGATCAAGGTTAAGTTCCCTGGCGACACC
>JAKANW010000416.1:0-1794 GCA_021823555.1 Chloroflexota bacterium | reverse complement strand
CGTCGAATTGCTTCTGAGCCATTTCAAAAGCATTAATCGGTCCGGACATAAGTATCTCCTATCGGTGATTTTGGTTGTGGCGAAAATATAAGCGGGCATCCCGGAACGGAAGCCCGCTTTTCTTTCAGCCTATGTGCAAACAGCGAATCATGAGATTTTTTTGCCTGTTACACAACGCTCCTTAACCTTAACCGATTAACAAGGCTGCGTCAATATGACAAAAATCCGCATATTTTTTGTGAACCATCACACAAGATTTATACAACTCACGTTGCATAAAACGTCCCGAAGGCCTTGTCCTGCCTGCGCCAGTGCCGCAGGCACAGGTGAGCCAGTCGAAGGGCTCCCGTAATTCAGGCTCGCTTTTGCCCCAAGCCTTCCCTTACAGGGTGCTTCGCGACGGGACGATGCGTAACATCAGTTATACAAACCTGGGCCTTCGCTTCCCCAAAAATGCATCCACGCCCTCCTTGTGCTCCGGGTTGCGGCTGGCCACCTCCTGCAACTGGCCCTCGTACTCCAGCACCTCTTCCAGGTTGGAATAGACGGCCCGGTTGAAGGCGCGCTTGGTCAAGCCGTAAGCACCCAGCGGCCCGGAAGCCAGTTGAGCGGCCAGTTTGGCGGTTTCTTCCATGAGGGAACCCGCCGGGACGACCCGATTGACCATGCCCCATTCCAAGGCTTGACTGGCCGAAATGGGCGCGTTCGTGAAAGTGAACTCGGCGGCGCGTCCGACCCCGACCAAAGCTGGCAGCAGCAAAGAGACAGCGGAATCTGGCACCAGGGCGATCCCGTTAAAGCCCACCACGAAAGTGGCCGTCTCCGCGGCCAGGCGGATATCGCAGGCCAGGGCAATTCCCAGCGACGCACCCGCGCAAGGACCATTGACCGCCGCGATGACAGGCTTCTCGATCTGCCGGATCTGCAGGACGAGCGGATTGTAGGCAACGCGCAAATGCTCAAGATAGGAAAGTGTCTCGCCGCCGGCGCGCATCTCTTCGATATCCTGCCCGGCGCTGAAGACATGTCCCGCGCCGGTGATGATGATCACGCGCACTTCGAGGTTGCGGGCGGCTTCACGCAACGCCTTTTGCAGTTCAACGATCAACTCGGCGTTGAAGGCGTTGGCGCGCTCGGGGCGGTTGAGGGTCAAAATAAGGGAACCAGATTGAAGGCTTGCACTGAGCGGCGTCGAAGTGGTGGAGAGAAGCGTGGGCATGGTTATGAAAAAAGACCGGGCTTGTGACCCGGTCAAACCTTATTGTTCTGGATTATCCCCGGCGTTGTCGTCTTCGTCGGAATCAAATTCGTATTCCACCTGCTCGCGGTCGAGATAGACCCATAACAGCAGGACGTGGCCTTCTTCGGTCTCCACATTGCGGGCAGCCAGGATGGGGGCGGTCTGTTCGAGACCGATGTCATTGCGGTAATGGAGGCGAATGGGCGCGCCATTGTGCCAGGCCTGGTAACAACGTTCCACCAGTGACGGACCGTTGAAGGTGCGCAGGCGGGTCAGTGCGGGAACGGATAAATGCGGGCCTTCGTTCAGGCCGAGTGCCCAGCCATCCTGAGCCAGTTCAAACACAGGTGGCGGGCCTTCGATAATTGTGATTTTGTCATCCATAAGTTTTACCTGTATGCCCGCACTATACCACATTCTCAAGTTTTAGCCCTTTCAAAAAACCGTCAGAATTTCATTAGAGAATTTCGGCTCCCCCGTTTTTGTCGGGAGACATCTGCAGACATCGTACTCGCAGAGTATTTCACAGATTATGCAGAAAAAATCTGTGAAAT
>JAKANW010000415.1 GCA_021823555.1 Chloroflexota bacterium | reverse complement strand
CTGTCGCCGCGGACGCGCAGGAGGACGCGCTCCGCACCCACCAGGCGGGCCTGCAGGTTTTCCGGCGTATCTTCAACCACGATGTTGCCTTTGTTGATAATCAAGACGCGGTCACAAACTTGTTGGGCTTCGGAGAGGATATGAGTGGAAAGTAGAACGGTGCGTTCCTTGCCAATTTCTTTGATTAGGTTGCGGACCTCCACCACTTGGCCCGGGTCGAGGCCGATGGTTGGCTCGTCGAGGATTAAAACCTCGGGGTGATGAATCAGCGCTTGGGCGAGTCCGACGCGCTGGCGCATCCCTTTGGAGAGATTGCCAATATATCCGTCGGCGCGGTCCAATAAACCGACCATTTCCAGGGTTTCATCCACACGGTTTTCTGAATTTGGGATGTGACGCAGGTCGGCCATAAATTTGAGATAGTCGGCCACCACCATGTCGGTGTAAAGCGGCACAGTCTCTGGAAGGTATCCGACCCGTTTGCGTACTTCGAGGGATTCTTTCATCACGTCATAGCCAGCCACTTTGGCGTCCCCGGAAGTGGGGGGCATGTACCCTGAGAGGATGCGCATGGTGGTGGTTTTTCCAGCGCCATTTGGTCCGAGGAATCCCACGATCTCGCCTTG
Source organism: Chloroflexota bacterium (assembly GCA_021823555.1). Next base: position 3,572 of record JAKANW010000415.1, on the reverse strand, counting down.
CTGCGCCTCAAAGGTAAGACCATGCAGGGCGCGCCGCGCACCGTAGTCCTTGGTCAATTCGTTGACTTGGATCATGAATACTCCTTGCCCCGCAAATTGGCGAAACAAACGGCACGTCAGCCTGGTGTGGCGACCGTGCCGTTTGTGGTTGTGGGGGGTTGTCGAAAAATACTATACAAAATTTGTTAGTCAAAGTCAAGTGGGATGTTTAACCTCTAATCAAACGCTAATCTGTATAAAACTACAGGCCACACAATTGTGTGGCCTGTAAAAGCAAACGTTTGAGATACGCCTCAGCGCGTCAACTCCACTTGCGGCGGGATGGCTGCGTCATAGTTTTGGCTATCATCATAGGTAATCGTGCCATTGAAGGTACCGGCAATATCCACTGTGTAGCCAATAATTTGGGAATGATAAGCATTTGTGTCAGCGGTTCCATCCAACATAATCTCTGAAGCAGGGGCAAGGATGGAGCCGGTAAAATGCTGGCCGCTGTTGCCATTGATTTTTACAACACTATTATTGCTCATGGGCAGGTAGATCAGAAGACCAGCAAATGGGCCGGCGGTTGGCGCCGAGAGATTCAACGTGCCGTTGCCGTTCAATGTCACGCCCCCGGATTCCATTACAATAACGATGTCGGTACCATTCAAGGTGTCGTTGCCGTTCAACATAAAGTTGCCGGTGACGCAGTAAATGCCAGATTCCAAGTCGGTCACTTGAACGCCATGGGATTTTGGCGGAAAATCGCCATTCACTATGCCCGGACTTAGGACGGTACCGTTTTGTACGGCATTTCCTGTGCAGGTTGGATTCGGAAGTACCATCGGCGGGTATGGAACCTGACTCACTCCATAGGAGACAGTCCCGCTCATTTGCGGACAGGATACGCTTCCCACAATTGATATTGATGGAGTGGATATGGTGGGCACACCATTGCTGGTGAAACCACAATCGGTGGATGAATTCACAAATATTCCGCTGTTAATAGTGGTTATGTGTGGATTTCCATGTGTCCAAAAAGTCTTGCTTCCGTTTTTGGCTAGTGACACGAGGGCATTGCCATAAACCATTGGTGAGGTGGTGCCTGGTTTGGCGCGGGCAATGGCTTCTACACAATTGTGAATGGCGGTGATTCCAATGACCGGGCCGAAATAGGTATGGGATACGGAGTGGATGACTACCTGCACATATTCGTCATTTCCCGTATATGGATTGTTGGCGCCGTCGCAGCTGGCGGAGGGTGGGTTGTTGACGTCCACGGTGGTATCGCCGCTATTGGTGAATCCGTTAGCACTGGCCGAATTCAGGCCGATCGTATGCCAATCCCCGCCACGTACTAACGATAACGCGCCGGCCAGAGCGGAGGCATCGGCGGTATTTTGAGCCTGACGGTGGTCTATATAGGCCATACCTCCGTCTACCGCCAAGGCCGTCATCCCTATCATGCCTACAATAGCAAACACAATCAGGATCAGGGCCTGGCCCTTTTCTGATGATCTTGCTTTCATAATGAAAAACTCCTTGTGAATAAATGTTGGAAGTTACGGCTCGGGGAAGAAGATGGATGATATTCGAAGCCGGTTTGTTCAAGAATACTCTTTTTTGTCGCTATTGCCTTTACGCTTCTGTTAGGTAAGGAAATTCTATCATAATTGTTTGTAACTATCTGCGAATTTCTCCGTCTCGCTCGGCGCAAACTGTGGAAAGTTTGCAAAAAAAGAGCACATGGTGTTTCTCCATGCGCTCCGAAGTTTTTTATTAATTTTTCATTCTACCGTGACGCTTTTTGCCAGGTTTCTTGGTTGGTCCACGTCCAGGCCTCGCAAGGCGGCAATGTGATAAGCCAGCAATTGCAAAGGAAGAACGGTGATGACGGGCGAGAGCATCCACGGTGTTTCGGGAATCCACAAAACATGGTTGGCCATGCTTTTCACCAGTTCATCGCCGTCGGTGGCGAGCGCGATCACGGTGCCGCCGCGTGCCTTGGCTTGCTGAATTTGGCTGATCATCTTCTCGTGCCAGGGGTCTTTGGGAGCCAGACACAGCACCGGCATTTCTTCGTCGATCAAGGCGATCGGGCCGTGTTTCATTTCACCGGCTGGGTAGCCCTCCGCATGAATGTAGGAAATTTCCTTCAGCTTCAACGCGCCCTCGTAGGCGATGGGCATGTTGATGCCGCGTCCTAAGTACAAGCAGTCGCGGATATCTTTGAGCGCGTAGGCCACCTTTTCCACGTCCGGCTCGCGGGTCAGGGTCCGGCCGGCCAGGTCCGGGACCAGCCGCAGGTCCGAGACGAGCGAGCGACGCGTGGATTCGTCGAGGGTGCCGCGCAGGTCGGCCAGCAAAATGGCGAGCATATATTGGTCAACGAGCGGAGCGGTGAAAGCCTTGGTGGAGGCCACACCAATTTCGGGCCCGGTTTGCATCGAGATGGCGCCGTCGGCGATGCGCATGGCTTGTGATCCGATAGCGTTGACGATGCTCCACACGATCGCGCCTTTTTGGCGTGCCTCTTCCATGGCGGCCAGCGTGTCGGCGGTCTCGCCCGATTGGCTGATGGCCAGCACCACGGTGTTCGAGTCGATGATCGGGTCGCGGTAGCGGAACTCGGAGCCGATCTCTACTTCCACTGGAATGCGGGCAATCTTTTCGATCAGGTATTTTCCGACCATGCCGGCGTAGGCCGCGGTGCCGCAGGCGGTGATGTAGATGCGTTGGATGCGTTGGGCGAGTTCAGGTGTGAGATGCAGTTCGGGCAGGCGGATGCGGCCATTCTCGAAATCGACGCGGCCGGCCAGCGTGTCGGTGAGGGCGCGCACCTGTTCGTGAATTTCTTTTTGCATGAAGTGACGGTACTCGCCCTTTTCTGCCGCGATGGGATCGTACGCGACGCTCTGGACCTGGGGCTGGATTCGCTGTCCATCGAGCGTTTCCACCCGCGCGCCTTCGCGCGTGATGACCGCCATCTGGTGCGACTCGAGGAAGGTGACGCGGCGCGTGTGTTCGAGGATGGCGGGCACGTCCGACGCGGCGAACATTTCGCCCTCGCCATAACCGATGACCACGCCGCCCGCGTTGCCGATGCGCGCGGCCACGATTTTGTCCGGTTCGTCTGCGGATAGAAGCACCACCACATTCGCGCCCTGGATGTGTTGGAAAGTTTGACGGGCCGCGTCCACCAGGTCTAGCCCGGCGGCGAGATAATGTTCCACCAGGTGAACAATGGTCTCGGTGTCGGTATCCGATTTGAATTCCACGCCTTCGGCGGAGAGTTCGGCGCGCAGTTCGAGGAAGTTTTCCACGATGCCGTTTTGAACAACGACCACGCGTCCGGTCTGACCAACGTGCGGGTGCGCGTTGCGTGCGCTGGGCGCACCGTGTGTGGCCCAGCGCGTGTGACCAATGCCGAGTTTGCCTTCGATGGGGGAGCGTTGCAGCAGGTCGCCCAGCGCCGAGAGTTTGCCCGCCTCGCGCCGGACCTCGATATGTCCATCCTGTAAAACGGCGATACCCGCCGAATCGTAACCGCGATATTCCAGCCGTTTCAGGCCGTTGTAAATAATCGGCGT
>JAKANW010000414.1 GCA_021823555.1 Chloroflexota bacterium | reverse complement strand
CCTGTCCTCGGGCCAGCCCACGCCCGGGCCATAGTCCGTGGCGACGCCATTGCGATGGTCAGTGATCGTCCCTTGCAGGATGTAGACGGTGCCCGGCCTGTCCTTATGGTCGTGAAGCGGGCCGAAGACGCCGCCAGGCTCGATGGTCACCATACGCATTCGAAGTTGACGCCCTGTCATGCCCTCAATCTCAAGGCCAAGATCAATCGCCGCAAGTAACTTCACCGTAACCCCTTTCGTCTCAGGAACGATCTGCTCGCTGCTCATCGTGCACTCCTTTCTGTGCTTCCAGGGCCTACCTACGCGCCAGGCCGGTGATTCCATTACGAATTACCTATATTATCCTCCCTATTCTACCCTTTTCCCTCGGCGTCATGTGCCACATGTTATAAAACCTTCTCTCAACATGCTGTATGATCCCCAAAGCCACAGGATTGGGCGAGGGTGCGTTGGTCAAGCGTATGCGATGAGGTTGTAATGAGAAAAGCGCTTTAATGTACAAGGATATCTTCTGCCCTATAATATATATACTGGTATATAACTCAATATACCGGTATAAGGAGGACGCATGGCCGAAATTGGGAAAACACTTGGGAAACAGCGCTTGCAAGACTTCGTCAGTGTCAAAAAGGTCGCCGAACAGTTGGGACTCAACCCCCAAACAATCAAACGCTGGCTCAAAGAAAGAATTGTGCCAGAAGTCAGCTGGGGCCGGGACCGCAGGGGCTGGATATATATTTACCGGGATCACATTGGCTTCCTGGAACAATATCGCGACGGCATCGATACAAAAAACTAAAGATCCCGCTAGCGGAGAAATGCAATGTGGTCAGCTATCCTGCCCTTCTGGCCGGTTCTGCGCGATTTCGCCAGGAATATCTGGTATCTCAGGTTGTTCCTTATCATTCTTCTCATCGTTCTATTGGCATCCTCTGGGGTTCTCACGTTAGCTGAGGGGGGCAATCTTGACCCCAATGAGACGGGGGGCTGTCTTTGGTGTCAGGCGCTGGTCATCACCTTGAACGATGTATTCCTGGGCCTCGCAGTGCGCTTTACGCCGGTCACTTTTTGGGGCAATGCGGCGGGGCTTGTAAATTCGTTCATCCGCTACCTTTTTTTGGGAATCTTAATTTGGGTGATCGAACAAAGCCTGAGCGATCATCGATTGAAGAAAGCCAAGTACCTGTTTTTCCCCACAAGAGAGGATTTTAAAAAAACAGCAGAGAGACCCGCACGACCCTCTGAGCGGATAGGCCCCTGAGAACATGGGAAATTCTATCGAAAGAAGAATCTGTTGAGGCACGAGGCTGCCGTGCCTCAACAGTTATCTATTCCTGAAACCCCGTCTTGTACAACTTATAGTACTTGCCCTTCTTCGCCAGCAATTCGGCGTGGGTGCCCTGCTCGGCAATGACCCCGCCCTCGATCACCACGATCCGGTCGGCGTTGGTGATGGTGGAAAGACGATGGGCAATGACGAACGCGGTGCGGCCTTTGAGCAGACGCATCAACGCGGACTGGATAATCTGCTCGGTCTGCATATCCACCGAGGAGGTGGCTTCATCAAGAATCAGAATGCGCGGATCGGCCAGCAGAGCACGGGCAAATGAGAGCAGCTGGCGTTGTCCCACCGAGAGTAGCACACCGCCTTCTTCCACTGTAGTGTCGTACCCATTCTTCAAATTGATAATAAAATCGTGCGCGCCCACGGCGGTGGCCGCAGCGATCACCTCCTCGTCCGTGGCGTCGAGACGGCCAAATAAAATATTTTCCTTGACCGTGCCATTGAACAGGAAGGGGTCTTGCAGCACCATGCCCATCTGCCGGCGGAGCGACGCTTGGGTGACGGTGCGGAGGTCCACCCCGTCCACACAGACCCGGCCCGAGGTTGGATCGTGGAAGCGGGCAATGAGTTTGACGAAGGTAGTCTTGCCTGCGCCGGTCTCGCCGACGAGAGCAACGGTCTGCCCGGCGTGGATGTCCAAATCAAGATCGGTCAAGACGGGAGTCGGATCGTCCGAGTAGTGGAAGGATACATGCTCAAAGCGGACGTCGCCGCGAATGACAGGCAACTCCGCCGCGCCCGGTTCATCCTGGACATCGACCGGGGTAGCCAGCAACTGAAGAATGCGCTCGCTTCCGGCCATGGTGGATTGGAGTGTGTCGAAACGGCGAAAAAGGTCGCGGATGGGATCGAAGAAGCGGTTAATGTAGAGCACAAAGGCCACCAACACGCCCGCCGTGATGGACGAACCCAGTACCGCCGTCCCACCCACCCATACCACAAGGGCAGTGGCGATGGCGCCGAGCACATCCACCACCGGGGTGAAGAGCGCTACCACGCGGGTCGCGTCCACATTGACTTGCAGATGGTAACGGTTGACGTAATCACGGAAATTGTCGTAGTTATATTTCTCGCGGCTAAAGGCCTGCACCACGCGCACGCCATTGATATTCTCCGCCAGCACCGAGTTGACCCACGAGATGGCCGAGCGGACCTTGCGGTAACTGCGGCGCGCCGCCTTGCGGAAGATGTAGGTAGCGAGCGCCATGAACGGCAGGACGGCAAACGTAAGCAGAGAGAGTTTCAGGTCGAGCGCCAGCATGGCAATGACGATGCCAACGATAGCAAATACATCGCGGACGATGGCAAGCAGTGCCCAGGTAATGAACTCGCGCAAGGTGCCCACGTCATTGATGACGCGCGTGATGGCGCGTCCTACGCTGAAGCGGGAATAAAAGCTGAGCGAAAGTCGCTGCAGGTGCTCGAACATTTTCATGCGCACGTCGAACAGGACATGCTGTCCAACGCGCGACATGATGACAACGCGCAGGTAGTTGAATCCCCATTGGATGACCATCACCAACAGATACAACAACATGGTATTGCGCAGAACCATAACATTGTGAGCCGCGAGTCCACTATCCAGCGCAACCTTGACAAAGTATGGTCCCGACACGCTGGCGACGGTAGCGACAATATTTAGCAATACCGCCGCCCACGACATACGACTGTAGGGCTTCAGGAACGGCAGCATTTTGCGCACGATCTTTGGATCGTAGCCTTTATCGAGGGCTTCCTCGGATTGGAGAACGTAGGCAGGAGGGGTAATAGTTTTCATGTAGTCTGGTAGTCAAATAATTTATCAGCTGATGTTACGCACCCTCATCCCCAGCCCTTCCCCCGAAAGGGGAAGAGAGTCCCTTCTCCCTTCGGGAGAGGGTTAGGGTGAGGGAAAATACGAGCTTTCGAGCAAAAGTGCGTAACATCAGTTATCAGTTCAAAGGTCGTGGCCATTTCTCAATATCAGGGCACAAAGCCGCAAAGGAAACGATTAATTTCTGTGCGTCTTGGCGTTAGTCCCCAGCGGTTCCAACCTTCTTCCAATCCTTCACCAGCAGGCCCGCCAATCCGTGCGCCAGATAACGGAAATTGAATCTTGCTCATTTCATATCCTCGTCTCTTGAAAACGGCTCGGCGATTTCCAACTGCCCCAGATCTCCCGACTCTTCCGTGAACTTCTCGCGGCCTTTCAATTGCAGATCGTAAATCTGGCGGTACAGACCCTTCTGCCGCAGCAACTCCTTATGCGCGCCCGTCTGGACGATACGTCCCTTATCCATCACCACGATCAGGTCGGCGCGGCGGACAGTGGAGAGACGATGGGCAATCACAAAGGTGGTGCGGCCTTCCATCAACTTATCGAGCGCGGCCTGGATCAGCTTCTCGGTTTGCGTATCCACCGAGGAGGTCGAGTCATCGAGGATCAAAATACGCGGGTTCATCAGCAGAGCGCGCGCAATCGCCACACGTTGGCGCTGTCCACCAGAGAGGGTCACGCCGCGTTCACCCACAATGGTCTCGTATTTTTCGGGCAAGCCCGTGATGAAGTCATGCGCCTGTGCGGCGCGTGCGGCGGCAAAAATCTCCGCCTCGGTCGCATCCGGCCGGCCATAGGCAATATTGGCTTTAATCGTATCCGAGAACAACAGCGAGGTTTGCAGCACCAGGCCAATCTGCTGGCGCAGGGAGACCAAGTCCACCTGGCGGACATCCTGCCCATCCACCAGCACATTTCCAGCGGTGACATCATAGAAACGCGGGATGAGATTGACCAGCGAGGTCTTGCCCGAGCCGGTTTGGCCCATCAAGGCGATGATGCGGTTCGGCTCGACCTTGAGGTTGATCCCCTCCAACGCAGC
>JAKANW010000413.1 GCA_021823555.1 Chloroflexota bacterium | reverse complement strand
GGGTGCGCAAGATGGAAGAAAAGACCCGCGCCCGCGTCTTCTTTTATGGTCTTTCTCCCGAAGCCGACCTGTGGGCCGATGAGATTCAAGGACTCGGTCTGGAAGGTATCCGCTTCCGCTTGCATTATCAGAACGAAACCTTGCATGTGCGTGTGCCGCTGATCGGAAGACATTCCGTGCACACCGCTCTGCGCGCCGCCGCGGTTGGCCTGGTCGAAGGGTTGACCTGGCAGGAGATCTTCGACGGCCTCAAACAAGGGCATACCCAATTGCGGCTGGTCGCGGTGCGCAGTCAAACCGGCGCGCTGTTGCTTGACGACACGTACAACGCCTCGCCCGAATCCATGCTGGCCGCGTTGAACCTGCTCGACGAACTCGAAGGCCGCAAGATCGCCGTGTTGGGTGATATGCTCGAACTCGGTCCCTACGAAAAACAGGGACACGAAATGGTCGGTTTACGCGCCGCCCGCGTCGCGGATGTTCTGCTCACCCTCGGTCCGCGCTCCCACATGATTGCCGAGGCGGCCCGCCGCACTGGAATGCCCAAATCCAAAATTCTCGAATTCGAGGCGCTCGATCCCATCGTGGACTGGCTCAGCCATAATCTTACCAGTGAGGATGCAGTGCTTATTAAAGGTTCGCACGGATTGCGCATGGACCGCATCGTGGCCCTGCTCGAGGTGACCTCATGAACCAAATGCCCCTCGCCCTCAGCCTGGCCGGTTTGTCGTTCATGATGACCGTCATTTGGGGCAACCCGTTCCTGCGCATCCTGCGTTATTTCAAGATCGGCAAGCTCATCCGTGTGGAGGAGCCTGACCATCATGCCGTGAAGATGGGTACGCCCACCATGGGCGGCATCATGTTCATATTGCCCACCGTCCTGCTGACCCTGTTGTTGAACGCCGCCTCCGTGTTGGGAAGCGTGACGGGGGTGGGCCGTTCGATCCTCGTACCGTTGATCGTGATGGTCTCATACGCCGTGCTCGGCGGATTGGACGATTGGGAAGGTATCCGCGGCAAGCGCCGCGGCGAAGGCATGACCATCCGCGCCAAATTTGCTGGTCAGGTGATCCTCGCTCTGGGAGCCGCCTATGTGCTCAAGTACATGCTCAAAGTGCCCGAACTGTATTTGCCGGGCATTCACGTCGAGCTTTCCATCGGCGTGTGGTACGTACCCATCGCGGCCTTTATCATTGTGGCCGAGTCCAATGCTGTCAACTTCACGGATGGTCTCGACGGCTTGGCCGGCCTGATCGCCGCCACTGCTTTTGCCGCCTACGGCATTATCGCATCTTTGCAGGGACAGGTCTTCGTGGCGCGCTTCTGTTTTATTTTGGTCGGGGCGTTGTTCGGTTTCCTGTGGTTCAACGTTCACCCCGCCGAATTGTTCATGGGCGATACCGGCTCGCTTGCTCTCGGTGCAGCGCTGGCCATCGTCGCGTTGATGACCGGCCACTGGGCGCTTTTGCCCATCATTGGCATCATCCCGCTCAGCGAGGCTTTGAGTGTTTCCCTGCAAATCGGTTATTTCAAATTGACCAAGGGCAAACGCTTATTCAAAATGGCTCCCCTGCACCTGCACTTTGAATTGCTCGGCTGGAGCGAGACACAGCTGGTACAGCGTTTCTGGTTAATCGGACTCCTGGCCGCCATGGTCGGGGTTGGCCTCGCGTTGGTGTGATATGACTGATTGGAATGGCAAACGCGTTCTCATCCTTGGCGCCGCCCGGCAGGGACAAGCCCTGGCCCGTTGGCTGGTGCGTCACGGCGCGCAGGTCACATTGAATGACCTGCGCCCGCTGGATGATATGCGCGCCGCCCAAGCCTCCCTGGCAGACGTAAACGTGGAATGGGTGCTTGGCAGCCATCCGCTGGAATTGCTCGATCGCATCGACTTGGTCTGTCCCTCGGGCGGCATCCCGCTCACACTGCCCATCGTGGCCGAGGCCATCCAGCGCGGCATTCCGTTTTCGAACGACACCCAGATTTTTTTGGAAGCTGTTCCGTGCAAAACCATCGGCATCACTGGTTCGGCTGGCAAAACCACCACCACCACGCTGGTCGGTCAGATGGCAAAACTTGTTTACGAAGATCGTAGATTGGATATGGACTCATCGGCTTCCCATCTTCCTTCAGTCTATATTGGTGGCAACATTGGAGATCCACTGATCAACTATGTGGATGAGATGCAGCCAGACGATCTCGCCATCCTTGAAATCTCCAGCTTCCAGCTTGAACAAATGACCGTCTCGCCAAACATTGCGGCGATTCTCAACATCACACCTAACCACCTCGACCGTCATGGCACAATGGAATCCTACACCGCCGCCAAGGCGCGCATCCTCGATTTCCAATCCGCAGACGGCGCCGCCATCCTCGGCCGCGACGACGCGGGAAGCTGGGGCCTGCGCCAGCGCGTCAAGGGGCGGCTCTACGCCTTCAGCATGAATCCGCTCGAGGACGGCCTCGACGGCTCCTACTTTGACGATGGCCTGCTCGCCCTGCGCGACGGCTTTGCCTACACTCCATTGCTGCTGCGCGAACGGATTCAACTGCGCGGCGACCATAATGTGAGCAACGTGCTGGCGGCTTTTACCATCGGTCACGCCGCGAACTTTCCGCTGGATGCCATGCTCACCGCCGCCGAGGAATTCCGCGGGGTGCCGCACCGGCTCGAACTGGTGCGTGAACTGCGCGGCGTGCGCTGGTACAACGACTCGATTGCCACCGCCCCCGAGCGGACCATGGCCGCTATCCGTTCTTTCGACGAGCCGATCGTACTCCTGCTGGGCGGGCGCGACAAGAACCTGCCCTGGTCCGACTTGGCCGGCCTGGTCCACCAACGCGTTGACCACGTGGTCCTCTTCGGGGAGGCGGCCGGAAAAATCGAGGCCGCGTTCGGCCCAGCGTCTGGCCGGACGCGTACGCAGGTCCGTTGTGCGGGTCTACAGGAGGCGGTCGCCAAGGCCGCTGAAGTGGCCGAGGTTGGAAGCGTCGTCCTGCTCTCGCCGGGCGGCACCAGCTTTGATGAGTTCAAGGATTTTGCAGAGCGCGGAGAAAGGTTCAAATTATGGGTACAAGCACTTTCGTAGCCGGTGAGACGCGGCCCAACCGCAGCGTCGACCTGCCGCTCACACTGGCGGTGATCGGTTTGTTGGTGTTTGGGTTGATCATGGTATTTTCAGCCTCTTGGGATTTTTCGCTCAGCATGGACAAACCTGCCACATACATGTTCAACCGCCAAGTACTTTGGCTGGCGCTTGGACTGGCGGGCATGCTCCTGCTCTCGCGCTTCGACTACCACCAATTGCGTAAGTGGATCGTGCCAGTGATGTTGCTGACCATCCTGATGTTGGTCGGCGTGCTGCTCATGCGGGAGATTCGCTTTGGCGCAAAGCGTTCCTTCTTGGATGGGTCAATCCAGCCCTCCGAATTGGCCAAGCTGGTGGGCGTGATCTACCTCTCGGTTTGGTTGTACGCCAAACGCCAGAACCTGCACGACATCAGCTTTGGCCTGCTGCCGTTGAGCTTGATTCTGGGCGTCATCGGCGGCTTGATCTTCCTCCAGCCCGACCTGAGCGCGGCCGGCACCGTTATCATTATGGGCGGCTTGCTGTTCTTCCTGGCAGGCGGCGACTTGAAACAGATTATTTTTATGTTGGTGGCTACGGCGGCGGTATCGTGGTTGGTGGTGCAATTCAGCGCCACCGGCCAGGCGCGCCTGCATGATTTTCTGGCGGGCATCAAGGACCCAACTCAGGCCTCCTACCATGTGTTGCGTTCGTTCGAAGCCATCGTGCAGGGCGGGCTGTTCGGAGTCGGTTTGGGCAACTCGCAAAGCAAAATGACCGGCTTGCCAGTGCCGCCCACTGACAGTATTTTTTCGGTGATCGTGGAGGAGTTTGGCCTGTTTGGCGCACTCGCAGTGATGAGCCTGTATGCCATGCTCATCTGGCGCGGCATGGTCATCGCCCGCCGCGCGCCCGACATGCTCGGCACCCTGCTGGCCTCCGGGCTGGTGGCGTGGCTGGGATTGGAAGCCTTGATCAACATGGCCGTGATGGTGGGATTGATGCCCTTCGCGGGCAACGCCCTGCCGTTCATCAGCGCGGGCGGCTCAAACCTGACCGTCTCGCTGGCGGCCGTTGGAATTTTGATGAACGTCTCCCGCCAACGCGGCGCGGCGGCGGAAAATGAAGAGGAAAA
>JAKANW010000412.1 GCA_021823555.1 Chloroflexota bacterium | reverse complement strand
GATGTGAAGAAGTTTTATGAATGGGTCAATGACCCACAAGTGACGCGCGGTTTGGCCTTGTATTTACCGATGTCCAACCTGGACGAAGAGAAATGGTTCGAGCATTCCCAGGCGCGCGACCCGAACGAAAAGCCATTGGCGATTGAGTTGCGCGATGGAGATGGTTGGCGGTTGATTGGCAATTGCGCCGTGTTTGGGATCGAGTGGCCGAATCGTTCGACGGAGGTTGGCATCATGATCGGCGACAAGTCGGTCTGGAATCAGGGACTGGGTGCCGAGACGATGAGACTGCTCGTGCGCCACTGCTTTGAGACCCTGAACCTGAACCGCGTTTTTCTGCGGGTTTACGCTGGGAATGCAGGCGCCAAACGCGCCTATGAGAAAACGGGCTTCGTTGAGGAAGGCCGTATGCGGCAGGCTGTTTATAAAAACGGCCAGTACGATGACATTTTTGTTATGAGTGTTTTGCGCACCGAGTGGGAGGCGCGCAAACGGGAGGCCTGATGCTTCATCACGTTCATCATGATTTGAAAGTGTACGGGGGGATTAAGATCTATGCAGGTAACGGTTCCCCTGAACTTGCACAAAAGATCGCAGACTATCTTGACCAGCCGTTAAGCGGACGGGACATCATTGAGTTTCCAAATGAAAATATCTTTGTCAAATTGGGAGGCAGCGCGCGCGGCCAGGACGTGTATGTGATCCAGACCACGTCTTCCCCGGTGCATAAGAATCTGATGGAACTGCTGATCATGATCCAGACTTTGCGCCTGGACTCAGCCGCGCGGATCACAGCAGTGGTGCCGTATTTGTGTTACGGCCGTTCGGACAAGAAAGACCAGCCGCGCGTGCCGATCACGGCCCGCCTTGTGGCTGATATGATCGAAGCGGCAGGCGCGGACCGGTACATGACCCTTGACCCGCACGCCGGGCAGATCCAGGGTTTCTTCTCCGTGCCCGGCGATGTGTTGACTGCTTCGCATTTGTTGATCGAATATATTAACGCCAACCTGCGCGGTCAGATGCAAGACCCCGTAGTTGTGGCCGTAGACCTGGGCTTCGCGAAAAAGGGCCGCAACTATGCCGCGGATATGAACACGCCTATTGCCTTTATCGAAAAACGCCGCCAGGGGAATGATGCCAACGCCGAGGCCCTGACTCTGATCGGTGATGTAAAGGACCGGGACGTGATCATCGTGGACGATGAAGTGGACACGGGCGGTTCCATCGCGCAGGCTGTGGAAGTGGTCAAGAAGAACGGCGCACGCGATATTTATCTGGTCTTCGTCCATCCCATCCTCTCACTCAATGCCGCACAGCGGCTGGCAGATTTGCCCATCAAGCATATCCTGACGACGGACACGGTCCCGATTCCCCCGGAGAAAATGAAACCCCTGGAGGGACGTATTACCATCCTGACCGTGGCGCAATTGTTGGGCGAGGTGATCCGCCGTGCGCACGAGGGCCGCTCGGTCGGCGAGATGTTCAACGAATAACCTTCACCTACCAACTTTCAAACCTTAGACCGTTAAACCAATCCATGCCCGAACTTCCCGAAGTTGAGACGATTGCCCGCACCTTGCGGCCTGACCTGGTTGGCCGAACCATCCTGGATGCCAGCCTGCGCTGGCCGCGCACCCTGGCAGCTCCTTCGGCAAGAAAATTCAGGGAACAAATCAAAGGCCGGAAGATCGTTGATGTCGGCAGGCGGGCCAAGTTCCTGATCCTTAAACTTTCAACCTCCAACCTTTTGATCCACCTGCGCATGAGCGGGGACTTGCTGCTCAGGGATGCGAATCTGAAACCCGAAAAACACGACCGTTTGGTCCTGTCCCTTTCAGACGGGAAAGCTTTGGCTTTCAATGATACGCGCAAGTTCGGCCGCGTCTGGCTGGTAGCTGACCCGCAGGAAGTGCTTGGAGGGCTTGGGCCGGAACCGCTGGGCGACGAATTCACGCCGGAGTGGTTGTATGAAAATTTGCACGCCCGCCGCCGCCAGCTCAAACCGCTGCTGCTCGACCAGTCCTTCCTGGCCGGACTTGGCAACATCTATACGGATGAAGCCCTGCACATCGCAAAACTCCATCCGCTGGCCGCGTCGGACTCGGTGAAACGGGAACAGGCTGAACGTCTGTGGGAAGCGGTGCGGGCGGTTCTCGATGAAGGCATCCGCCGCAACGGCGCCAGCATTGACTGGGTCTATCGCGGGGGCGAATTCCAGAATCATTTCAGAGTCTATGATCGCCAGGGCGAGGCGTGCCCGGTATGCGGTACAATCATCCAGAAGTTGTTCGTCGGGCAGCGCGGCACGCACATTTGCCCGAATTGTCAGAAGGGATGACCTATGCAATTCAACCTTACCACCCTGATTGTGATTGCCGTGGCCACCATGTTCTTCGGCTACTTTTTTGGCTTGTTCGAGGGGCGTGGCCAAGGATATAACAAACGTAAGAACGAAGAGGCGAAAGAGAAACAGAATGTTGGGGAGCGTCCTACTGTCCCGCCTGTCGAGCCTGTTTCTCCTGCCCAACAACCCCTGCCTCCCGCGATCAAGGACAACCCGGGTCTCTTGCGCTTGAAAGAAGAGAACGGCCGCGTTGTTCTGGATCTGGATGGAAAACCTGTTGGCGCGGACATGATTACAATTGAACAACGCAAACGTTTGATCGAGGTGATCACGCACCTGCGCCCGTGGATCGAGGGGATACAGGCCTCGCCCACGATGAGCACGTCTCCAACCGCCCCCCGGCCTGCTCCCGTTACCCCGGCCGCTCCACCCCGACCTGTCGCAGCGCCTACCGCGCCGGCCAAGAAAGAGGAGTCGCCGCAGACTATGGTCGGCCAGATTGACGCCATCCTTCAGCAGAAGATTGCTAACACCCCGTTGGCCGAGATTGGGCTTATGCTGAAAGAGTCTCCCGGAGGCGGAGTCAACGTCATCGTCGGTGATAAACAATACGAGGGCATAAGCGGCGTCCCCATCCCGGAAGTACAGGCTGCCATTCGGGCTGCCATTGCCGCGTGGGAGAAAAAGTACACCCCCGGTTAGTTGCAGTACCGTTTGTGGGGCGGGAGCTTGCCCTGCCGTCTCGCACCGGCGCGAACGGTGATCAAAGTCGAGGGGGCATCCCGCCAAATCAAGGGTGAGCGGGATGCCATCCCGCTCCACATCATTTGCCTGTACACTCGTGCAGATTTAATCCTCGCGTTTGTGCCTGGCGATCAAAACCGGGCATTGCAGGGAACTCGCTATTTCTGCGGCTACATTCGGGGCATATAGCTGCCGCAATGCACTCGTGCTGTATGGCGATCCCATGCAAACCAGGTCGTATTGTCCCTCTTTTACCTCAGCTAAAATTTCCTCAATGATGATGCCCTTCCGGACTTTTAATTTTGCGTCCAGGCCCGCACTGTGTGCTATTTCCAGCCCGTGCCGCAACGCCCGTCCCGGAAGGGTATTTGTGTCTGCCAGGTGCTCGCTGCCCTTTTGCACTGCGCGCGCGGCCGGGTAATCCAGGTCCACCGGTGGGACGACGTGCAGCAGGGTGACATGTGCAGCGCACACGCCTGCAACCTGAACAGCCAGATTCTCGGCAGTTACCTCGTAGCCCAAGCCTCCCACGCAGATCAGGGCTTCCTTCAAGGGCAAACGCACCTGGGGTACATACAGGATCGGCCCTTTGATATTTTCCATCAAATGGCGGATCGAGCGCCCGATCAACCATTGACGGATATGCGGTCGTCCGAGCGGGCCGATGATTGTGATGTAATCCCCTTCCGTGGCTTTGTGCGGGATGATCTCCTCCGCATCCCCGTTCTGGACCTCGAGCCTGTATTCCAATCCATTTTGCTCGAACAACTCGACCGCGCGGCTGAAGACATCCTCCAAAGGGTGATGGTCGTCAATTTGGGCGGGACTCAGCTTTTCGGTCGCGCCCAGAAGCGTGATGCGTATCTTCAACATTTTACCCAGCCAGGCGCCATATTCTATCGAGGGCCAGGTCCCTTTAAATCCATTGGTAGCAATCAGCAATTCCACGATATCTCCACTAGCGAAACAGGATGATGCCCAGGATCCCTGCTCCCAACAGGACGAGGGGCGACGGGACGTTAAACCACAAAGCGATCCCGCTCAGGATCGCGATCAAAATGGTGCGGCGTTCGATCCTGCGGGTGCTTCCGGCGCGGAACAGTTCCCATGCCACCACTAGGAT
>JAKANW010000411.1 GCA_021823555.1 Chloroflexota bacterium | reverse complement strand
TAAAAATCGGACGTGATCTCGCCGATCACCTGCGACTGGATGGGGATCACAAATTTACGGTTGCGGGTCACGAACCCGCCTTCATCCTCCAGGATGATCTCCGGCTCGGCCACCCCCTGGGTAAAGAAAGAGTTGGTATAGGTCACTTTTCCGGTAACGATCTTCGGCCCGCTACTTGGCAGCGGCACACTGGTAGTCACAAAAGTGGTTGGCGTGGCCGTCCCGGCAATGGGAACCAACGATGCGCAGGCAGCCGTGGCCAATCCCAGCACGGTCAGGATCGAAAACCAACGGAACAACTGTAATTTCATACTTCCTCCGGTAAATTTCGGCCATTATAATCCCCGCTATGACCAATTGGACCAACGACCTCCAGACCGAATTCGACCGCGCCGCCGCCGCCCGCGCCCGCGGCAACGAGGGGCAGGCGCGCGTGTGCGCCCGCCGCGCCGCCGGGATTGCCATCCGGGAATATCTGACCCGCCGCGGGCGCGCCGTCCCAAGCGCCAGCGCCTACGATTTGTTGAACCTGATCAAAGAGGATGCGCTTCTCTCCCCGGACCTGAAGCAGGCCGCCGTTTATTTGACCCTACGCGTCACCGGGAAGTTCCAACTGCCCATCGAGGTGGACCTGGTGACCGAGGCCGTTAAGCTGTGCCGGGGATTATTGCCGGACTGGGGAAACGAATAGACCCTAAAGGTCTTGAAGACCTTTAGGGTCTATTCTTGAAGGGTGACCTACATACTCTTGCGCCCAAACAAGTGATACAACGCCCGCGCCAGGGTGATGATCACCAGCGTGCCCGATAAGACTCCGCCGAGGGCCAGGAAGAGCGCCTGCCAGTCGCGCAGACGGGTGGCGATCTCGGCCCGCTGCGGCAGGCGGATGCGCCCGCGCAGGCGGCGGACTAACTCCCTCGGAGGCTGGACCCGCTTCAAGGTCCCGGCCAGATGCGATTCGAGGCTGTCCAGCTCGGGTTCTTGGGAAAGGGAAGTCTTGCTTTTGTTCATTCTTACTCGTCTTTTATTCTGCAGGATAAAGGATGAGGCCAACTGTACCGGGTCCGAAATTGACGGCCAGGGAGATCGAGAGATCGGTCAGAACGGCATCCTTCACATTGAAACGTCCTTTGGCTTCTTCGAGCAAGGCCTGGCCCGAAGCCAGATCACGGGCATGCACAACTGCCAAATAAAGGGGCTGGTCACCGTAAGCCTGTTTGCCTAATTCCAGCACACGTTCAATGGCTGCTTTGCGTGTGCGCACCTTATCCACCATCTCGACCACACCATCCTGAAGCTGGGCAATCGGTTTCACGTTCAGGATGGAAGCCAGCGCTGCCGAAAGCGTCCCTACCCGCCCGCTCCGCCTCGCATATTCGAGGGTATCCAGCGTGAGGATCAATTGGACCCGGTCGCGGATCGATTCGATATACCTGACAATCTCTTCAACGCTTTTCCCGACGCGTTCCATCTGCCGGGCAGTGCGGCACATAAAGCCCATGCCCATCGAACCATTCAGTGTATCCAGCGTGACAACATTGAAAGTCCCCTGGACTTCCTTCGCAGCCGCGACGGCCGAGGCATAGGTACCCGACAACTTGCTGGTGACGTGTATGGACAGGATGGTATCGCCCGGCTGGGCAACCTTTCTATAAAACTCAACGAACTGGTGAGGCGACGGCTGGGATGTTTTTGGAAAAGTTGAGCCTGCATCCACCAGTTTGTAGAAGCCGTCAAAATCCAGGTCAACGAACTGCAAATAAGTCTTTTCGCCAAACTGCACGTTGATCGGGATGATTTGAATATCGTATTCTTTCTCCCATTCGGGGGGCATATCCACAGCGCCATCGGTCACAATACGCAACATGATTCAATCTCCTTCTAGATCCAGGCTGATGTTCTGGTCACCGATCTGGTCGCGCAGCGCCAAAAGGGTGCGATGATAGAGGCTTTTGACGGCCCCTTCGCTGCGTCCCATGATCTGACCGATCTCGGCATTGGACATATCCTCCACGAACTTGAGGATGAGCAACTGTTGCCGGTCTGGCGGCAGGCGGCGGATCAGGCGGAGAAGCGAATCCTGCTCCTGCGAGTGGACCAGGGTCGTTTCGGGGTGATCGCCCCGGGAGGGCAGCACCGGCAGGTCATTGATCGGGATCTCCTGCTTGCGGCTGCGATCCCGGTGCCAGTTCGCCACCAGGTTGTGAGCAATGCGGTACAGCCAGGCAGAGAACGGGACGCCGCGGTCGGTATAGGTTTGAATGTGGTTCATCGCCCGCTGGAAGACGCGGGCAGTGAGGTCCTCCGCGTCGTGGAGGTTCCCTGTCCGGTAGTACACGTAGTTGAAGATGCGATCCACGTAACGTTCATAGAGCATCCCAAAGGCATCCTTATCGCCCTGGGAGGCCTGCGCAAGCACATCTTCGTCTTTGAGTTCTGGTTCCGCCAATGCTCTAACCTTACCGGCGGGTCTGCAAAATTTAACCCCGCCGGATTTGAGAAGTTGCAGTGAGTATAACATGGGGCAGAGACGGACATAAATACACGTGGGTCGGATTGGCAATCCGACCCGCGTCAACTTAGAGATATTGGGATACGCAATAGGACAAAAAGCCCTCGACTATGCGTAGATCAACTTGCCTTTCGGGACAGGAATTTCCCTGCCCAGTTCGCGGGCGGTTTCGATCCGCTCCTGGGCGATTTGTTCTACGTTTTCGAGGGCTTCACGATAGGTCGCGCCGTCCGCCATACAACCGGGCAGCTCAGGGACTTCCGCGATAAACGCGTCGTCTTCGGCGCTCCAGTAAAGGATCACTTCGTATTTAATCATTCTCACCTGCCAGTTTGTATTTCAAAATCAAAGCGCGACCTGATATGGTTTGGCTTTCGAACCTTTGGCCTGCAGGTTGATGATTTCCATCACACCATCTCGCGAATAGATGTGATGACTACCGCGAACCCTTTCTTGAAAATCAAGCCCCTGCAACAGTTGACGCAAATCATCAAAATCAATGTTTGCGTCCGATGTTCCGCGCAGGACTTTTTCAAGAGTCTTATCGAACCTGGACATGCTCGAATTATAAACGGCAAATGAAAAATTTTAGTTACAGTCGCAACCCGGAGTGCCCAAAACATAGTATGTCGTTGCGAGCCCGACAGGGCGAAGCGATCCCAAAGTTGGCGGGGGAGATTGCTTTGTCGGGCTACGCCCTCCTCGCAAAGACATTATCCCTGTTTTCGATGGTAGCCATTCTCTCGCAAACCCCATCACGGTGCTTCCCTAACGGTTTGGGAAAACTTTTCCTACAGTCTCGAACGAATGTGCTATAATTGCGCCGCCGATTTATTCAAGGAGTCCCATGTCAGCCAATGTCATCCGCGTCGTGGGCGCACGCGTCCACAACCTGAAAAATATTACCGTCGAGATCCCGCGCGACAAACTGGTCGTCATCACCGGATTATCGGGATCGGGCAAATCGTCGCTGGCCTTCGACACCATCTTCGCCGAGGGACAGCGGCGCTACGTCGAGTCGCTCTCGGCCTACGCGCGCCAGTTCATCGGCCAGATGGACAAGCCCGATGTAGACTACATCGAAGGCCTGTCCCCTGCCGTTTCGATTGATCAGAAATCCACCAGCCACAACCCGCGCTCCACGGTTGGCACCGTAACCGAAATTTACGATTTTATCCGTTTGCTGTTTGCGCGCGTTGGCATCCCACACTGTCCCATTTGCGGACGGGAGGTCGTCAAGCAATCGGCGCAGGAGATCGTGGACGCGGTCGAGAAGCTCGAGGAAGGCACGCGCCTACTGGTGCTGGCCCCGCTGGTGCGCGGACGAAAGGGCACCTACCAGGCCATCTTCGAGGAGATCCGCAAGGCTGGCTTTGCGCGCGCCCGCGTGGACGGCGAAGTCCACAGCCTGGACGATGAGATCACGCTTGACCGTTACAAGCAGCACACCATCGAAGCAGTCGTGGATCGGCTCGTCATCGGCCACCCCGAAGACAAGGAAGAGAAGAAGTCCGCCCGCACCCGCCTGACCGACTCGGTCGAGACGGCGCTCAAATTTGGCGAGGGCTTCATCACTATCCACATCCTACCCTCACCCCAGCCCCCCTCTCCCGCTGGGAGAGGGGATGGGAGTGAGGGAAAGGATGTCAGCTATTCGGAGCATCTCTCCTGCCCCGAGCATGGCATCAGCATCGGCGAGATCGA
>JAKANW010000410.1 GCA_021823555.1 Chloroflexota bacterium | reverse complement strand
CGTCGAAGATCAGGATGCGGGGATCGGTGATCAGCGCCCGGGCAATGGCGATGCGCTGTCGTTGTCCGCCCGATAGCGAAGCGCCGCGCTCACCAACGGGGGTGTCGTAGCCCTGTGGCAGTTGGGTGATGAATTCGTGCGCCCCCGCCAACTTGGCGGCCTCCACCACGCGGGCCATAGGAGCACCAGGCAGGCGCACGGCGATGTTCTCCCTCAGCGTACCGCTGAAGAGGAAGCTCTCCTGAGGCACTACCGCAATCTGGCGGCGCAACCAACCGGGATCCACCTGGGCGAGGTCCTGTTCATCAATCAGCACCCGCCCTTGTTCCGGCACATACAAGCGCTGCATCAGCTTGGCCAGGGTACTCTTGCCCGAGCCGCTGCGCCCCACCACGCCGACAGTGGCGCCCGGGAGAATGTCGAAATTGATATTCTCCAGGACTCTCGGCGAATCGGGCAGATAGCGGAAGGCGACGTGCTCGAAGCGGATACGACCTTGGAGTGGTGGCAGGCTCGACCGTGAGGCGTCCAACACCGGTTCCACGGGTGCATTCATGAGGTCGCCCAGGCGGCGGAGCGAAATGCCCACCTGCTGGAACTGCTGCCACAGAGAGGAAATTCTCAGCATGGGTGCCATGGCCCGGCTGGACAGCATCTGGAAGGCGATCAGCGCACCCACCGTCATCTGGCTGCTCAACACCTGACGGGCGCCGAACCACAGCACGGCCAGGGTGGTGAGGTTTTGCAAGGTGGTGCCGATACCGCGGGCGATACCGCTCAAGTGGTCGGCGCGGTAGGCGGAGGTTACGTACTTGGCAAGCAGCCGGTCCCAGCGCTGGGCCATATGGGCCTCCAGCGCCATGGCTTTGACCGTCTCCATGCCCGTGACGGACTCCACCAGGAACGCCTGGCTGTCCGCGCCATGATCGAATTTCTCCTCCAGCTTGGTCCGCAACGCCGGGCGAAACATCGCTGTGCTGCCCACCAGCAAGAGCATGACCAGAAGCACGACCCCGGTGAGGGAGACGCTATAGAAGAGCAGCAGGCCGATGTAGACAAAGATGAAAAGACCATCGACCACCGAGAGCAGTGCCTGCCCGGTCAGGAAGCTGCGCAGCGATTCCATTTCGCGCACCCGGGCGGTCGTGTCGCCCGTGCGGCGCTGTTCGAAATAACGCAGCGGGATGCGCACCAAATGGCGATAGATCGCGCTGCCTAGCGTGACGTCAATGCGGTTGCCTACGTGCGCGAGCAACAGGCTTTGCAGGACCGCGAAGAGGCCGTTGAAGAGGATGACGATGAACATGCCGGCGGCGACGACCGCCAGGGTGTCGTAGTTCTGGTAGACGAACACCTTGTCGATGATCACCTGCACGAAAAGCGGCACGCCTACGCCCAGGAGCTGGAACAGGAAAGCCGCCAGCAACACCTCGACCAACTCGCGGCGGTACTTCCGCAAGACGGGCACGAACCACCCCAGGCCGAAAGGCCGGTTGGGGTTCGAGAAGGACAGGCGCTCCTTGATGAGCACGACCCGGCCACTGGCCTTCGCTTCCCATTGTGCGCGGTCATGGAGTATGGGGCGCCCGTCGCCCATGGCTGTAACGGGCAGTTGGCCACCCGGCGTCGAGCGGCCGATGATGACGAACTCGCCGGTATTGAGTTCCGCGATGACCGGCAGTTTCAGACGTACTAACTCATTCCAGCCCAGGTGCGCCTCTTTCGCTTTGAGGCCGATTTCCTGGGCAGCAGTAAGAATCTCAGTGATGCCGAAGGGGCGGTGTTCAAAGCCGAGAGCGCGCACCAGTTGGTCAGGGTCGACAGGACGCTGATGGAAGGCGGCAATTTGAATCAGCCCCCAAAGGCCGGACCGAGGAGCTGCTGCTCCTCGTGTGTTTGCTCCGACGACCGCATCGAATGCCGGAGTGGCGTTATTGTTTTGTGTTGGAACCAACCTTAGCAAGTCCGAAACGGGTTATTGGAGTCATGCGGCCTCAACATGTGTGCTGCTTTTTGTATGCAGGCCAAGCGACGGCTCTTGGTAATTCTCGCCAGAATGGTAGAGTCTCCAGCGGCCATTTTTATATACGACTTGAGTAATATTTCATAAAAAACAATTACTTAATGTCTTATTAATTATCAAGCTGCTCAACGTTTGACGCGAAGGTGTTCTACCAAATCGAAATCACCACCAAGTGCAACTATCGCTACTTCTACTGCGCCGGGCGGGAAATGCGTCAGCGTCACATGAAGCAGGACGTGTTCGAGCACATCCTCGGCTGCATGCTTCCCGGGCGTCATACCGTATCTTTGCAGGGTGAGGGCGAACCTACGGTGCATCCCGACTTTTGGGAACTTGTCGACCAGGTCAGATTGCGGGGACACATTCCTTACACGATCACCAATGGCAGCCTCATTGATGCTCAACTTGCGCATCGGCGATTCCCCAGTCTAGGGGTGTCGCTCGATACGCTGGATGCGGCCGAGGCGGAGCGGATCGGACGCTTGAAGCTCGCGGAGATGCTGGCGAATCTCGACGCCTTGGTACGTGTCATGGGATCGCACCGCATCGTCATTCACACCGTGGACTACGGACAGGATCTTTCCTCCGTCAAAAACTATGCTCACGGCCGCGGCTTACGTCATTTCATCCAGCCCCTTCAGCGCAAGGAGGATTACGCCCGACGCTATTCCGATCTCGTGCTTGGGGCCATGCCGCCGATCGTGGCAGACGGTCCCTGCCGTTACCTCGCCCAGGATTCCATGCGATTCTTCAACATCGACGGAGTTGAGTTTCCGTGCTGCTTCATCAAGGACGCAAGCGGGTATGTTGGAATCTCTGATCTCCGCAAGCGCATGCGGGCGGGAGAGGTGCCGGCCGTGTGCCGCGGCTGTGCTGAAATTCCGCGCCCAGGATGAGCATCGTCGCCAGCTTTCGGGGCGGTCAGGCCCGCCACCAGGAGATTGGGCGCATATGAACATTCTCCTAGCGTGGGAGCTCGGCTCCAATTTCGGGCACCTTGCACGGCAGATCCCGATCGCAGGCAGGCTCCGGGAAAATGGCCACCAACCCGTATTCGCGGTGTCCGACACGATGATCGCCGAGCGCCTGCTGACACCTCATGGGTTCCGTTTCCTGCAAGCACCGGTTCCACTCGCCAAACCTCGTCTGCCAGTCCCGCCCGCAAGCTACAGCGAGCTGCTGCTTGCCGAAGGGTTTCAAGACCCCGGCGCGCTGGCGGGCCGAGTGCGCGCGTGGCTGGGACTCTTCGAGGTGATTCAACCGGATGCGGTTCTTCTGGATCATGCGCCGACGGCCTTACTGGCGGCGCGCCTTGCCGGGCTATCCCGCACGGTGTTCGGCACGGGATTTGAGATTCCCCCCGAACTGAGTCCCTATCCCTGCTTCCGCACGTGGGAATCCATTCCTGATGGGCGCTTGGTGAACTCCGAGCGCCAGGTACTGGCGAGCATCAATGCTGTGCTCAAGATTCATGGACACCCAGGACAGGGCGTGGTGCATGAGTTGTTCCAAGGGGCAAGCAAGGCGCTCGCCACACTTCCTGAGTTGGATCACTATGGCGCCCGCGCTGGCGAGCGGTATCTTGGACCCATCTATGCGTCGCTCGGTGGTGCCCAGGCGGAATGGCCGCCGGGAGAAGGCCGTCGCATTCTGGCCTATTTGCGTGCGGACGTGCCGGGATTCCAGGCGATGGTGAATGTTCTCATCGCCCAAACTGGCCCGGTCATGCTTGTAGCACCCAACGCACCATCGGCATGGATTTCTCGCCATGCAAGCTCACACCTTTCGATTCACTCATCCCCTGTGGACATCGAGCCGTTACTCAACTCCTGTGATCTGGGTGTTTCCTACGGCGGGAATGGCACCCTAAGCCAATTCCTGCTCGGGGGCATCCCACAGATCGTCATGCCAAAAAACGCCGAACAATATCTTGGGGGAATGCGGGTTCAAGACGCAGGCGCAGGAATCGTCGTAGGGAGAGAAAGGAATGAGCCAGACATCGCTCGTGCGTTGGCTCCGGTACTCACCAAATCGGAGTACCGTGAAGCGAGTCAGTCGCTGGCGGCACGGTGTACGGAATATTCCTCGATAGCGGCGGCTCATGCTGTAGCACAGCTTCTTGCGAGCCGTTAATCTGCGGCGCGTCTCTTAACAGTATGTCTGATCCACTCTGGTACCCGACATTGAATCTTTGTAGTCGCG
>JAKANW010000409.1 GCA_021823555.1 Chloroflexota bacterium | reverse complement strand
GATGAGCATAACCACCTCATCCTCTTCCTTCATGGTGTGCCCCATCACGCCGCGCCCGCCGCGGCTCTGCAAACGGAAGGCGGAGGCGGCCACGCGTTTGATATAGCCGCGTTCGGTGAGGCTGATGAGCACCGCTTCGTCGTGAACCAAGTCTTCTTCGTGGAATTCTTCCTTGGCGTCCACGGCAATTTTGGTGCGGCGGTCGTCGCCATACTTTGCGGCCAGATCGTTCAGGTCGGTTTGAATGAGGGCCAGAATCTTTTGGGGATGCGCCAGCAGATCTTCGAGGGAAGCGATCTGTTCGGCGACCTGCTTGTGCTCTTCTTCGATCTTCCAGCGTTCGAGCGCGGCCAAACGGCGCAATTGCATATCGAGGATGGCTTGTGCCTGCAACTCGCTTAACTTGAAACGCGTCATCAAATTGGTCTTGGCCACATCCACGTCTTCGGCCTCGCGAATGGTTTTGATAACCGCATCGATGTTATTGATGGCAATCAGCAAGCCATCCAAAATGTGCTGACGGGCGCGCGCCTTTGTCAACTCGAAATTTGAGCGGCGGACAATGACCGTTTGGCGGTGCTCAATGAAAAGTTGCAGGGCGCGTTTGAGGCCCAGGATGCGCGGTTCGCCATCCACGAGGGCCAGCATTTGCACACCAAAGGTGGATTGCAGAGGCGTGTATTTGTAAAGTTGGTTGAGAACCTTTTTGGGTTGGGCGCCGCGTTTGAGTTCGATCACGATGCTCATGCCGCGCTGGTCCGACTCGTCGCGCAAGTCAGAGATCTGATCGATCTTGTCTGCGCGCACCAGCTCGGCGATGCGCTCCACCAGGCTGGCCTTGTTGACCTGATAGGGAATTTCCGTGACCACGATCTGGTGGCGGCCGCCCTTCATCTCCTCGATGTGGGCAACACCCCGCATCACAATGCGACCCCGGCCGGTTCCATAAGCCGAGAGGATGCCCTCCGCTCCGACGATCATCCCGCCGGTTGGAAAATCCGGCCCGGGGACGAATTTCATCAACTCCTCCACCGGGATTTCGTCCATGCGGCTGAAGTTGTCAATCAAATAGTTGATGGCGCCAACCAGTTCGCGCAGGTTGTGCGGCGGGATGTTGGTAGCCATGCCCACGGCGATACCGGCCGACCCGTTCAACAGCAGATTCGGTAACCGTGACGGGAGCACGAGCGGCTCTTCGAGCGAGTCATCAAAATTTGGGCCAAAATCGACGGTATCTTTATCGATGTCGGCCAGCATCTCTTCCGCCATCTTGTTGAGACGGGCTTCGGTGTAACGCATGGCGGCGGGCGCGTCGCCGTCAATGGAGCCAAAGTTGCCCTGACCATCCACCAGCGTGTAACGCATGGAAAAGTCTTGGGCCATGCGAGCCATGGTCTCATAGACGGCCGAGTCGCCATGCGGGTGATACTTTCCAAGCACCTCGCCGACGATACGGGCAGATTTTTTATAGCTGGAGTTGGCGCGGATGCCCATGTCGTGCATGGCGTACAAGATGCGCCGGTGAACAGGTTTAAGCCCATCGCGGGCGTCGGGCAGGGCGCGCGCCACAATTACGCTCATGGCGTAATCGAGGTAGGCGGACCGCATCTGCTCGTCAATATCAACCTGATGTACGATACCGATGTCCATAAGATTCCTTTAGGCAGCGAGTGACAGGCATAAAAAGACACGAAGGCAAGGCTTCCAAGCTTCGTGTCTTCTTTAGATGAAGCACACTTTTAAGTTAGGCTAATTATACCACTCCTCTATACGAAAAAAGCGCGCTTTTTGGGGCTCCCAAGTCCCAAAAAGTATCCAATTTTCCCATTTTTCGCAAAAAATGCGGCTTTTTCGGGCGGCAAATAGTTTTCTACGCGCCCTGGACTTTGACACGCTGCGCTTGCAAAGCCAGAAGATCCACCTGGGTACGGTTGAAAAGCATCCCAGGGCTTTCCACACGCAAGTTGGGGATGAGAATGGCGGCAAGGGCCGCATCGTAAATGGGGACGAAGTCGCGGCTGCCCTCGGCCATGAGCGCGGAGAAGTCGAACCGGCCGCCTGAAATTTCAAGCTTGCCGTCAATTTCGTAAACCTGGGTCGTCAACCGGACGGGATATTCCGTAACCGAGCCAAATCCGCCGCGCACTACCATCTGCGGACCAAGGTCCTCGCGGCGGGCCATAGCCACCGCATAAATCTGGCGCTTGAACATGCGGATGACCTCGAAATGATCGACCAATTTAGTGGGCATGTGGATGCGCGCCAGGCGCGCATCATGCACTTCCATGTAGGAATGTGTGGGATCGTTCATCATACCCATCACGCCATTCGTGGAGACCATAACTTTTCCAACTACACGATAACTGGACGTCAAGATGTCGACGGGAAGGAAGCGATGGGTTCTTGGCGAAGTGTCCGGATTCATGTAGTGGCTCCACGGTGGGAATGGGATGATTGCTCAGGAGTGGTCGGGGCTTGGGGGACGAGAAACAGGCCGAGGTCGAGTGGGAGCCGGGACCCGTTTGCGGGAGGGCGAACGCCCAGCGTCAGGGCTGAGGATCATGGTCAACCACGAGATGGCTTTTTCGTCATACTCGCGGCGCCCGCAAACATCGCAGATCCAGGCAGGGAAATTCGATACCGTGATCAATTCATCGTTCAACCAGGTGAAGTAAGTGATAAAACGCAGGTGCATCAACCCGGATGAACATTCATAGCACGGGAAGGGCTGCGGAGGATTGTTGTCAGCTTTGATTGATTCGTTTTCGTTCATGGATACCTTGAATTACTTCTATTATACCCATTCACGGCCTGCGCGTGGCGTGCAAATTCCCTGAAAACCGACATGCTATACTTGCTCACATGAAAAAGAAATTAACCCATGCAGGCTGTGTTGTATTCCGAAATGAGAACGGTCGGACTCAATTCTTGGTTGTTTCCTCCTCCACCGGACTCCACTGGGTTCTCCCGCAGGGCCACATCGAGGAGGGTGAGACGCCGGAGGCCGCCGCGTTGCGCGAGTTGCAGGAAGAGACCGGTATGTGCGGCGAAATCATTGCCCCGCTGTCCGTGCAAGAATTCCAAAAGTTCACGAAAGAGGTGGTGGCGCGCTATTTTCTGGTCCGCATGGCGGGGCTGGTAAATAAGGGCGAAGGCCGCCTCCTGCGCTGGGAAGAGGAATCGGCGGCGCTGACCTTGCTTTCGTTTGTCACCGCACAGGACGCGCTGCGCGAAGGTGCCGAAATCTTGCGGCACATCCACTGAACGAAGTGCTGTGAATCAAAAATAAATTGCGCTAGACGATGATGGCCGGGCATACACCCGGCCATCACTTTTACTTCCTTGAAACCACTTACGGGATTACACCCGAGGCAGTGACCACATCTTGCTGGTTGATTGGGGTCGGCACAAACTGGAAGCCGTAGAACCAAATCACATTCTGCTTGTTGTTGGTGTCGGTCCAGAAAGCGTGGAAGGCATTATCAGAACCAGCGCTCAGGTCAGTGTAATCGCCGATGAAGCCGCCGCCAAAGCCGTTACGGGTGTTGATTGGGTTGGGGGTGACTTTCTGCACATTGCCCGAGCCGATATTGGTCACGTAGTAGTCGAGGCGCGCGTTGTGGATGTAATTACCCAGCGCCAGGCAGTTGATGCGTCCTTCCGCGGTGGCGGGGGCATTGGCGCAGGTCTGCCACGGAGAAACGACGTCTGCGGCATAGGCGGACATGTAAACTGTGCCCGAAGGTGAGACGGCTACGCCCGGCCAAAGGGTGTCAACGCGGCGGGCGGCCGGGGCAGTGAGTCCGTCTGGGGCGGGGTAACCCACCGCGGTCTGGGTCGAAGCGTCCAAGGCGGGGAAGATCAGGGCCGGCGCGCTCCAGGTCATGCCGCCGTCGGTCGATTGGCTGTAGACGGTTGCGGAGTGACAACCGTTGTTGGTTTCGTGGGGGCAGAGTCCGCCGCTGTTGCTTAGCAAGGTCGACCACGCAACATACAGGTCACCATTTGGCGCGGCTGCACCAGCCGGGAAGCTGTTGACGCGGAAGTCGGTGTGTGCCAGAGGAATGACATCCTGCAATTCGGAAATTTTCACCGGCTTGCCGAAGGATAAGCCGCCGTCGGTGGATTTGACAATGTAGGTGCTATCCAGCGTGGAGTGGCGGGTGGCGCCTTCGAAGATGACGTACACCGTGCCGTCGTAGGCAACGATCGGGCGCGAGCCTTTGT
>JAKANW010000408.1 GCA_021823555.1 Chloroflexota bacterium | reverse complement strand
ACAACGCCGAGCAGTTTCAACCCGCCATAGATCATCAACAGTCCGACCACTGCGGGCCACGGCGCTCTTTTGGCAAGCTCCAGCAAAACGTCCCAGAAAGAAATAGCCCGTAAAGTTTTCCCTGAGTCCGCAGGCTTGAGCACCTTCAACCAGACCAGCACCGAAATGACCTCCATCCCAATTCCAATCAGGATCAGCAGATAAGCGACGATCGTTTGCATTTGAACCTCCGATAAAAGAATGGATTGATAAAGTCAGTATAGAAGAATCCATGACGGGTTTCAAGAGGTGCGAAGAAAGAAGAGGAAAATTGAATGGGGATTGAAAAGCCGATTCTCGCAGAGTATACTAAGACTGACGTAACCGGAACGTTTATAAAAAAGGAGAGAACATGCACAAAATTTATTCGGTATCCTGTATCCTTCCTCCACATATTCTGGATGCCATCGTCAGCAATGGGACCGCGCAACAACGCGAGATCGCCTTGAGAACCATTGCCACTTCCGAACTGATCCGAAACCGCCGCAACGAGGTCAAGGCCAAGAATGTAGCGGCAGCCTCATTTTCCGCGGCCGCTAGTGCGGGCAAACAGCGGACCGTTTACGACGCCAAACAAGGCTCGCAACTACCTGGCACAAAAGTCCGCGGCGAGGGCGATCCCGCCGTCGCCGACCCGGGCGTGAACGAGGCTTACGATGGCAGCGGCTTTACCTATGATCTTTATTCCAGCGTTTATGGACGCGATTCAATCGATAACCAGGGCCTGCCCCTGAATTCAACCGTCCACTATCAGAAAGGCTACGATAACGCTTTCTGGGATGGCAGCCAAATGGTTTACGGTGACGGGGACGAAGACCTGCCCCCTGCCCAGCGCCTCTTCAACCGCTTCACGATCTCGATTGACGTGATTGGTCACGAATTGACGCACGGCGTCACCCAGTATGAAGCCAATCTCGTTTACGCGAAACAACCCGGCGCGCTGAACGAATCCATCTCGGACGTGTTCGGCTCACTCGTCAAACAGTATCAGCGCCAGCAGACCGCCGACCAGGCCGACTGGATCATCGGCGAGGGATTGTTCACCGCCAACGTCAACGGCGTCGGGATCCGCTCGATGAAGGCGCCAGGGACGGCCTATGATGATCCCGTGCTTGGCAAGGACCCCCAGCCCGCGCACATGGATCATTACGTGGATACGCTGTCGGATAACGGCGGCGTTCATATCAACTCGGGGATTCCCAACCATGCCTTTTATGTAGTGGCGCGTGAAATTGGAGGCTATGCCTGGGAGAAGGCGGGCGCCATCTGGTATCGAGCGCTGACCGACAAATTCACGTCCACGTCGACTTTTCTTGACGCGGCTAACCTGACCTTTGCAGCGGCCGCTGACCTGTTTGGGGTGGATAGTCCCGAGCAGAAGGCCGTGCAATCTGGCTGGGCCGCAGTCGGCATCACGGTCGGCACCACACCCAGTCCAAACCCTGGCTGTCTTACGGCAACCCTGCGCTCGCTGGGATTGCTCAGCTCCCGTCCGGTGAGTAAATAATGATCATCAAGTTTGAAAGATCTGGCGGCTTCATGGGCCGAAACACCAGCCTGACCCTGGATGTGGGTGAACTGCCATCCAATCAGGCTGAGAAAATACGACACCTGCTCGAAGATGCAAATTTCGTCATGCTGAAGGAGGAACTTGTCAGTCACCCCATGCCTGACGAATTCAACTACACCATCACCGTCGAGACGGACGATCTACATCACACCGTCCACACCAGCGACAGCAGCGCGCCTGATTCTCTCCGTCCGCTCATCCACGAGCTGACGGAGCGAGCCCGTCGCGCCCAGAGGTAGGCGCAAAGCATATTGGCAATTTGCTCCACAAACACAATCCACCCCGATTTAAATTTCGAGGTGGATTTATTCATTAACTGATGTTATGCACCGTCCCGAAGGTTTGGGCAGAAAGCAAGCCTGAATTACGGGGGACCTTCGGGACGTTCTACGTAAGGTGAGTCTAAACCAAAGGGACGCTGATTCACGCTGAGAACGCAGATTTGTTTTTTACAATCTGCGTTCTCAGCGTTTTCTGCGTCCGATAAAGGGGTGGCCCAGGTAGTCGCTGTATCCACCGTCATATTCGACTAGTTGCCCATCTTCAATCGCCAGCAACCTCTGGACAGTACGGTCAAGGAAGTAGCGGTCATGCGAGATGACCAGCACCGTGCCGACGAAATCTTCGAGCGCTCCCTCCAGCACTTCGGCGGAGGCAATGTCGAGGTTGTTGGTCGGCTCATCCAGCAGGAGAAAATTTGCGCCTGATAAAACGACCAGCGCCAACTGTAACCTGCTGCGCTCGCCGCCTGAAAGGTCGCCAATTTTTTGTGAGACCTGCTTATATGTAAACAGATACCGCAGCAAAAACGCCGTGGCGCGCGACTCGCTCATCTCACCGGCGTAACGTACGGCATCCACCACGGTCTGATTAAAGTCCAGCGTCTCGTGTTCCTGGGCGTAATGCCCGATGGACACGCTCGGCCCGATCTTGATCTCGCCCGCATCGGGGACCTCCTGACCAAGCAGCATCCGCAGCAACACAGACTTGCCCGCGCCGTTCGGGCCGATCAGCCCAACGCGTTCACCATGCCAGATAGTTTCGTTCAAGTTGGCGAAGATGCGCTTCGACCCAAACGACTTGCTCACGCCGGCCAGTTCCAGCACCTTGTTCGAGCCGCGCCAACCGTTCAGGGTCAGTTCCATGCGGCGGCGATCCGTGACGGGCTTCTCGACCTTGTCCATTTTATCGAGCCGCTTCTGCATCGACTTGGCCTTGCGCGCAAAATCCTCGTTATCGTAAATCTTGCCCCAGATGGCGTAACGCTTGATGGCGGCCTGCAGGCGGTTGATCTCGTGCTTCTGGGCGCGGAACATTTCCTCCTGCCGCGCCAGCCGCATTTCCTTATCATCCACGAACGCAGAGTAATCGCCCGTGAACATCGTCAGCTTGCCGTCTTCGAGTTCGGCGATGTGCGTCACCGCCGCATCCAGCAGGTAACGGTCATGCGAGATCAACACCACCGTGCCCTCGTACTCGCGGATCAACTTCTCGAGATACATCTTGCCAGGCAGGTCGAGATGATTGTCAGGCTCATCCAACAGCAAGATATCGGGGCGGACCAGCAGGAGGCGCGCCAGCTCGACCAGCTTCTTCTGCCCGCCGCTCAACACGGACAGGGGCTTGGTCAGCTCGCTTTGAGCGAGTCCCAGCCCTAGCAGAATCTCCCGAACCCGCGCTGGATAGTTATCCCCGCCGAGGGCATGGTACTCCTCGATCAGCGCGTGCTGACGTTCGAGCGCGCGCTGCAATTTGCGCTCATCGCCATACACGGACGGATCACCCAGGCTGGACTCGACTCGCTCCAACTCCGCGTGGACTTCAGCCACGCGCGGGTTGCCTTGCATGGCGGCCTCCAGCGCCGTCAGCGTGGGATCAAGCTCGGGCTGCTGGGACAGGTATCCCGTTGTGATGAGGCGGGCGCGGGTGATGGTCCCGCCCAGTTCGGGCGAGTGCTCGCCTTCGATCAATTTGAACAACGAGGATTTCCCCGCGCCGTTCGCGCCGATCAAGCCGATCTTTTGTCCGCGCTGGATTTCCCAGTTCAGGTTTTCAAAGATGCGTTTCGCACCGAGGACAAGGGTTACGTTGGAGAGTTGAATTTGGATCATGATGTTTTCCGTTTGCACAATCGAGTAGGGAGCGGCGGCTAACCGCTCCCTCTCACACCACCGGACATGCGGGGCCGCATCCGGCGGTTCACCGAGAATGGCACACAACTTCTTGCGCTGGATTTTCCTTCGTCTCGTGCCGGGGATGCTCGGCTCTCTGCACACTTCCCACAGGCTTCACCTGTTTCGTTTGTACAGTAGTTCCTCTCTAACGAGGTAGGCGGCCTTTCGCGTTCATCCCTCGAACTGCTCGTTGTACTCATCCTCTCGATGTTCAGCCCTTCCCGATTGCTCGGTACTATGGCCTCGGCTGACCCCTGCCGTCTCAGCCTGACCTCCCGATCAGGGTTGCTCTGTAGCCAAACGACAGGTCTCCCCAGGTAAGAACGTTGACTTTCCCTGCACCCTTGTCGCATTTACTGCCCAAGCCCTTGATTGCATCGGGCTTTGTTATCTGATGCTAACTCGCCCGACTTGGACAGCCTCTTATGCGCTTCGTGTTCCTCAAG
>JAKANW010000407.1 GCA_021823555.1 Chloroflexota bacterium | reverse complement strand
CCGCTGCGTATTTTTCGGCCTCGGCTCCGACGGCACCGTGGGAGCGAACAAAAACTCCATCAAGATCATCGGCGAAGAGACCAACAACTACGCGCAAGGCTACTTCTATTACGACTCGAAGAAATCCGGCACGGTGACCATGTCGCACCTGCGATTCGGCCCGAAGCCGGTCCGCGCCCCATATTTGATCGAACTCAATCAGGCCAATTTCGTGGCCTGCCACCAGTTCACCTTCCTCGAGCGCGTGGATATGCTCAAGTACGCCAAGCCAGGCGCGGTCTTCCTGCTCAACAGTCTCTACGGTCCCGACCAAGTGTGGGACAAACTGCCTGTGGAAGTGCAGAAGGAAATCCAAGCCAAAAAGCTCAAGTTCTACGTCATCAACGGTTATGAAGTGGCCGAAAGGACCGGCATGGGCGGACGTATGAACACCATCATGCAGACGGCGTTCTTTGCCATCAGCGGCATTCTGCCACGCGAGGCCGCCATTGCCGAGATCAAACACAGCATCGAGAAGACCTATGGCAAGCGTGGCGAGGCTGTGGTGAAGCAAAACTTTGATGCGGTTGACGCAACCATTGCCAACCTGTATGAGGTCAAAGTTCCGGCGGCGATCACATCCGAGACGACGCGCCGGCTCCCGGTCCCGCAAGAGGCGCCAGAGTTCGTCCGCAACGTGCTCGGTCAAATGATCGACTTCCGCGGCGACGATATCCCCGTCTCCGCTTTCCCCGTGGACGGCACCTTCCCCACCGGCACCACGCAATGGGAAAAGCGCAACCTGGCGCTGGAAATTCCGGTTTGGGAGCCCGACTTGTGCATCCAGTGCGGCAAATGCGTGTTCGTGTGCCCGCACGCGGTCATCCGCCACAAGGTGTATGATGAAAAACTGTTGGCCGACGCGCCCGAGACGTTCAAGCACATGCCCTCGAAGTTCAAGGAATTTTCGAGCGGCATGGCCTACACGGTACAAGTTGCGCCGGAAGATTGCACGGGCTGTACACTGTGCGTGGACATCTGCCCGGTGAAAGATAAGAAGCAAGTGGGACGCAAAGCCATCAACATGGCACCCCAGCCAGCCCTGCGCGAGAGCGAAGCGAGGAACTGGAGCTTCTTTATGAAACTGCCTGACCTCGACCGCAAGCTGGTCAACCCCAGCACGATCAAGAATTCGCAGCTGCTGCGCCCGCTGTTCGAGTTCAGCGGCGCCTGCTCGGGCTGCGGTGAGACACCCTATGTCAAACTCGTCTCGCAGCTCTTCGGCGACCGGACGGTCGTCGCGAATGCCACGGGGTGCTCTTCCATTTACGGCGGCAACCTCCCCACCACCCCGTGGGCGGTCGGCGCGGATGGACGCGGCCCGGCTTGGTCGAATTCCCTGTTTGAAGACAACGCCGAGTTCGGTCTCGGTATGCGGCTGACGCTCGACAAGCAAAACGAATTTGCGCGTGAACTCCTGAAGGAATTCACTGCCGAAATCGGCCAGGAACTGGTGGATGGCCTCCTGAACGCTGATCAATCCACCGAGCAAGGCATTTACGAGCAACGCGAACGCGTGGCGGCGCTCAAATCCAAGCTGGAAACGAGCAAGAACCCGCGCGCCAAGGAATTCATCAGCGTGGCCGATGCGTTGGTCAAGAAATCCGTGTGGATCATCGGCGGCGACGGCTGGGCCTACGACATCGGCTACGGCGGTCTCGACCATGTGCTCGCCAGCGGGCGCAACGTCAACGTGTTGGTGCTCGACACCGAGGTCTATTCCAACACCGGCGGCCAGGCCAGCAAAGCCACGCCGATGGCCGCGGTCGCCAAGTTCGCCATGAGCGGCAAAGGCCTACCGAAGAAAGATCTTGGGCTGATCGCCATGGCCTACGGTTACGTCTACGTGGCGCGCGTGGCCATGGGCTACAATGATCAGCAAACTCTGCGCGCCTTCCTCGACGCTGAATCCTACGACGGGCCGTCGCTCATCATCGCTTACAGTCACTGCATTAACCACGGCTACGACATGGCCCGCGGCTTGGAACAGCAAAAACTGGCGGTCCAGTCAGGAGCGTGGCCGGTTTATCGCTACGACCCGCGTCTCGCCGCGGCGGGACAAAATCCGCTCATCATCGAGGCCAAAGAGCCGACTGTCCGCTTGCAGGATTATGCCTACAACGAAACCCGCTACAAGATGCTCCTGTTGAGCGATGAAGAACGCGCCGAAGAACTGATGAAGAAGGCCCAGGAAGGCATCAAAGGCCGCTGGGAGCTTTATCAGCAAATGGCTGCCATGCACTACAACGGCGACAAAAAGGAATAACATCTCATCCGCATCACCCCGTCCCCTCTTCCAATTTATGGGAGAGGGGAAAGTATAAGAGAAGGAGACATCATGGATATATCCACCACTTACCTTGGCTTGAAACTGAAAAACCCGCTGGTGGCATCTGCCTCGCCCATGTCGAAAAAACTGGAG
This sequence comes from Chloroflexota bacterium, assembly GCA_021823555.1. Next base: position 1,776 of record JAKANW010000407.1, on the reverse strand, counting down.
CGCGTGCAGCGTCTGGAGGAAATGGGCATTGGCGCGGTGGTGATGTATTCGTTGTTCGAGGAGCAAATTATTCACGAGAGTCTCGAACTGGATCACTTCCTGACGCAGCATTCCAATTCATCCGCCGAGGCGCTCAGTTATCTGCCTGATGTTGGTACCTACGCACTCACGCCTGAAAAATACCTTAACCACGTTTCGGCGTTGAAGAAGGCTGTCAAAATTCCGATCATTGGGAGTTTAAACGGTGTCTCCAAGGGCGGCTGGGTACGCTATGCCCGCTTCATCCAGGACGCCGGGGCGGACGCGCTCGAACTGAATTTGTACTACATTCCCACCGAACCTGGCATGTCTGCAAAGGAAATCGAATCTGCCCAGGTAGATTTGGTGGCAGACGTCAAATCCGGCATCTCCATTCCATTGGCGGTGAAGCTCAGCCCATATTACACCGCCCTGCCCCATTTTGCCAGCCAATTGATCAAAGCTGGGGCGAACGGACTGGTGTTGTTCAACCGCTTCTACCAACCGGATTTCGATCTCGAAGAATTGAACGTGATCCCCAATCTTGATCTGAGCACCTCGGCCGACCTGCGCCTGCCATTGCGCTGGATATCCATCCTCTATGGCAACGTCAATGCCGACTTGGCGCTGACCAGCGGCATTCACACCGCACAAGATGTGCTCAAAGCCATGATGGCCGGCGCAAAGGTCGCTATGATGGCCTCGACCTTGCTCCACAACGGGGAACGCATTATCCCGTCCATCTTGAATGAGCTCGGCTGGTGGATGCAAACCCACGAGTACGAATCCATCGAACAAATGCAGGGGAGCATGAGCCGAAAGTCCGTGGCGGAACCGTCCGCCTTCGAACGGGCAAATTACATGCAAGTGCTGAACTCATGGAGAGAACTCCCTTAAAGTAAAAGACCCCCGCCAAAAACGGGGGTCTACTTTTTTTTGATGAATAAGGACAATCGGAGGCTTATTCGACTGGGGCTTCCGCGACTTTGCGCTGGCGGAATGTGATACGCCCCCGCGACAGATCGTATGGGGACATCTCCACCGCCACCCGGTCACCGAGCAGGATGCGAATGTAATACTTACGCATCTTTCCGGAGAGATATGCCAATACTTCGTGCCCGTTATCGAGCCGGACACGGAACTGGGTCCCGGGCAGGGCTTCGATAACCACCCCATCCATCTTGATCTTGCCTTCATCTTTTGCCATACACGCCTCCTTCTAAAGCCAGTTTATTCAACTTCCTTAAACTGGCGCCGCTTGATGCGGCGAATGGCCTTTTTCTTTTCCATGCGGCGCTGTTCGCTCTTGGAGACAAACCAGCGTTTGCGACGAACCGTGCTCAACACACCGCTCTTGACAACTTTCTTGCGAAAGCGTTTGAGCAGGGAGTCTTGGGATTCGCCCGAGCGCAAATTAACCGATGCCAAAAAATTCACCTCCTTCCGCATGGAAGATCGATCGGCCAAGGAAAAACCCCTTGGCATACACACAGCCAAGGGGCTATTTACCGGGGAAAACCAACGAATATGATCACAGCGATCACTTTCATCAGGACGGCGACTTCTCCTTGACTATGTTAGAAAGGACGGCGCGCCGTCCCAGCAAGAAAACCTGCGTATGGATTATACCGCACGGCAGGATGCTTGTAAATGAAAAGTCCCTTGGCAATGACCTACTCTCCCAGGAGGCTGCCCTCCAAGTACCATCGGCGCTGACGGGCTTAACTTCCGGGTTCGGGATGTTACCGGGTGTACCCC
>JAKANW010000406.1 GCA_021823555.1 Chloroflexota bacterium | reverse complement strand
GCGCCATGCCAGATCAGTCCCGGCCCGAGCACGGAGGTGATGCGCTCGACGGCTTGGATGGGTGGGGATGATTCGGTGGGAGTAATGTTACGTTTAAACATATCTTGCTTATTTTACCGTTAAAACAAAAAGGGGCGAACACGCCGGTCCGCCCCAACTATTCTCTACTTGCTACTCATTTTTCTCTTCTTTCCCGCTCATTTGCACGCCGACCGTGTTGAAGCCGCTGTCCACGTAGAGTACCTCGCCGGTGATGCGCGTCGAGAGGTCGGAGGCCAGGAAAACGGCCGCGTTCCCCACGTCTTCGATGGTGATATTTTCGCGCATGGGCGACATATCCGCAAAGTGCTTATACATATCGCGAAAACCGCCCACTCCGGCCGCGGCCAGCGTGCGGATCGGACCGGCCGAGATGGCGTTGACGCGCACCTTCTGCGGGCCGAAGTCGAAGGCCAGGTAGCGTGTCGATGCTTCGAGCGCGGCCTTGGCCACACCCATCACGTTGTAATGCGGCGCGACCTTCACCGAGCCGTAATAGGTCATGCAGATCAGCGAAGCACTGGGATTCAAAATGGGCTGAAAAGCCTTCGCCAGCGCCACGAACGAAAAGACGGAAATGTCCATGGCGTTCTTGAAGCCCTCGCGCGTGGTGTTGTAATACGGCCCGGTCAGTTCCTCGCGGCCTGCGAAGGCGATAGAATGAACGAGCACGTCGATCTTGCCAAAATGTGCGGCGGCCTTCTCGGCGGTGGCGGCGATCTGCTCGTCGCTGGTCACGTCACATTCTTCCACCCATTTGCAGTCCACCTGCGCGGCCAGCGGGTCGACGCGGCGCTTGAGCGCCTCGCCCGCGTAGCTGATACCAAGATTCGCTCCCTCGCGGTGGAACGCCTGTGTGATGCCCCAGGCGATGGAGCGTTCATTTGCCAAACCAAAAACGAGCGCGTTCTTACCTTCAAGTAAACCCATAGTTCCTCCAAAGTTCGATATCCGATATTCGATGCTTGACGATTATCGGTTTTCGAATATCGAATATCGCTTGACTAAAAATCGCCAGGGCTTGGACTTCCACGGCTCTGGCACAGTATATAAACCCACACGCGGGCCAATCGTCACGGCGGAATCAGGGACTTTTACGCCCGCTTCGATCCATAGACCCGAAACGGATTCTGTCAAATCGGCCTGATTCTCCCCTTGTCCGATTCCCATGGCTTGACAGAGTTTTCCCGGCCCGAAGGTATCGCGTCCTTCCCGCCGCGCCGACATGACCTCCGCGCCCTCCATCGGCCAGATCGCCCGAATCAGCACTGCCGCCGGGAAGCCCTCTTTCTCCGTCACCGCGTTCAACATCCAGTGGCTGCCGTAGGTGAAGTAGACGTAGGCATGCCCCGGCGGGCCGTACATCACCTGCGTACGCGGCGTGCGGCCAGCCTTGGCATGGCAGGCTAAATCTTTTTCGCTGATGTACGCTTCTGTCTCGGTGATGAGGCCGACCAACTTGACGCCCGCCAAAATCCGCACCAGCCGCGTACCGATGAGTTCACGGGCGACGGTCAGGGTGGGGCGGTTGTAGAATTCGCGGGGGAGAATCATTTATTTTCACAAAGGACACAAAGGTTACGAAGGAAGCACGAGCGAAGAATCCCCGTGCTCTCCGTACGCTCTGGGGTGAAAAATTCATTTGAAGCGCGCATCCCTCTGCAGTGTCAACCGCAAGCCGCTCTCCAACTTGATGGACGGCTGGAAGCGGAGTTTCTCCTGGGCGAGTTTTAAATCTGCTCTCATGCGGGAAACGCCGCCGGAGGTTTGGGCGTTGTAGACCACGTTGACTTTGCTGCCGGTTACATCCAGCACACAGCGGATCAGATCGCGGATGCTGGTTTCCGTGCCTGAGCCGATGTTGATCACTAGCCCGTTGACGTTCGGCGCGGTCGAGGCGGCCACCATGGCGCTGACCACATCGTCCACGAAAACATAATCGCGAGTTTGAGTTCCATCGCCGTGCGCGACCAATGTTCCGCCGCGCAGGGCTTGCCGCAGGTAATGCGGTACCACGGGCGGATGCGATGGCGGCAGGTGTTGTCCCGGTCCATAGGCATTGAAGATGCGCAGGCTGACGGTCTCGATACCCCATAATCCGCCGATGGTGCGCACATAATGTTCCGCGGCGATCTTCGAGACCGCGTAAGGCGAACGCGGGTTGGGAACCATGTCTTCGCGCAGGGGTTGTTCGTTGCTGTCGCCGTACACCGCGCCAGACGAGGCCAACACCACGCGTTTGATGCCCACGTCGCGGATGGCTTCCATCAGCGACACTGTACCACCCACGTTGACCGCATTGTAGTCGCGCGGGTACAGCACCGATTCCTGCACCGAAACGCGTGCCGCCAGGTGGTAAACCACGTCCACTTCCTGAAGCAGAGTCCACAATTTGGGCCGGTCGTTCACATCCCCGCGCGTAAAGTGAACATCGGGCGAGAGCATATGCGGGTCTCCGGTGGAAAGATCGTCCAAGCCGCGGACCTGGTGTCCCTCGCGGGCGAGCTGGTTGGCAAGCGAAGAGCCGAGGAAACCCGCGGCCCCAGTGATGAGAAAGTTCATGGCGGAGAGATTATAAGCGAAAACATTCCCCGCCCCATCCCCGGCTTGGCATAACGCGGTTTCTGAAACGATCCATTACATTTGTAACTCCGCGAGGTTGTTTTAAAAAACCGAATTCTTTGGGGATGAACTCAATGACAATTGCATTGTCACGATATGAAAAACCTCTGGCCGCCTGACAGTTTCAGGAAACGGGATGCGGAGAACACAGACAAATGCAGAAAATGCGGAAACAAGAGCGCTTTTTTGCTGCAAATTTTAAAAAATCCGCGTTCTTCTGTGTCAATCCGCGTTCTATTCCCAAAGTGTCCGGTGACTAGAAAAATCTTTGTTATTGAGAATATGGCCTTAAAATGCTCTTCGATGAGTGCCTTTTGTGCATCACGAGAGAGGACGCCAAAGCAGGGAAAGGAAAAAGCCAACTGCCGCGAGAAGAATACCCGCTGCGACAAAGAAGACGCTGATCTCTGTCGTTTCGTGTTTCACGATGAGGTAGGTGGGCAGGGCTTTGAACACACGTTGCAGCTCACCGGCGCTCTCGGCGGAGTAATATGCGCCGCCGGTCATGTCCGCAATTTGTTTGAGCGTCTGCTCATCGATGCCGCGCCGGAATCCGCCGCCGAAATTGCCAAATCCGCCCGGGCCGGGGCCTCCGCCAGAACCGAAATTAAACGGTTCGTTGCCTTGACCGCAATCGGGGAAGGAGGCGGAACCGCTCGCCGTCCCGAAGCCGATCGTGTAGACGCGCACCCCGCGGTCCGCGGCCTGCTGCGCCGCGTCCAGCGGGTAGATCCCGCTATTGCTGACGCCGTCGGTTAGCACGACGATGATGTCAGGCGCGTATGCTCCTTTGGGAACGGGGACGGGGGGTAATTGAGCGGAGGGATCGGTGACGCTGGGAGCTACATTTTTATCCACTTGGGCGATGGCATCCAGCGACTTGAGAATACCGAGGCCGATTGCCGTCCTGCGCCCAACGAGCAGGCTGTCGATGGCGGTTTGCAGCATTTCCTGGTCGGTGGTGGGCGCGAGCACGATCTCCGCTTCGGTGGAAAATGCGACGACGCCAATCTGCGTCCCGGCGGGTTGGCGTTTGATGAACGAAATGGCCGCGGCCTCGGCAGCTTGAATGCGGCTGGGTTGAATGTCTGTGGAGCACATACTGCGCGAGACATCAATAGCGAGCATGATGGTCGTTTGGTTGGTGGGAATGCTGACGATAGATACCGGCCGCGCGGCCGCAAGGGTCAAGCTGGCGAGGGCGAGCAGGAGCAGGACGAATGGAAGGTGGCGCTTCACCCACGATTGGCGCGGGATCGCCTTCCGCACCAGACTCAAACTGGAGTAACGCACCGCGGCTTTTTTGCGCCGCCGCAGCATCCAGATGTACGCGGTGATGAGCAGCGGGATCAATCCCCACAAATACAAAAATCCGGGCCAGAGAAAAGCCATTTCTGCCTCCAGTCCGCCGATGCCGACACGATCACGGCAGACGATTGAACCACAAAAACGATAAGGCGCCGCTAATCAGCAGACCGAGCAACCCGGCCCCGGCAAAGATAGAGGTCACTTCCGTTTGCTCCGGCTTGACCACGAACTGGGTCTTGATCTGGTCGTAGATTTTTTTCAATTGATCGGCGTCCC
>JAKANW010000405.1 GCA_021823555.1 Chloroflexota bacterium | reverse complement strand
TGGGTGCAGACTCGTGAATACGCGGCTATGAAACTCACACTATACCTGTTCATCGGTTCAGTGGTATCCCTGGTTGGCGCCTTGGCCATGTACTGGACCAGCGGCTTGCATACCTTTGATATGCTGGCGCTCGAGAAAGCAGGTTTCTCCGCTTCGTTCCAGAATGCCTGGTTCTTGCCCGTCTTCTTTGGCTTCGCAGTGCTGGGCGGCATCTGGCCCTTCCACAACTGGTCGCCTGACGGCCACGTGGCTGCGCCGACTGCTGTGTCCATGTTCCATGCGGGTGTATTGATGAAACTCGGCGCGTTCGCGGCCCTGCGCGTGGGTATCATGCTCCTGCCGCAAGGGGCGCAGCACTGGTCCTGGTTGATTATGTTGTGCGCCGGTGTGGCCGTCGTGTACGGAGCCTTCATTGCCTTTGTGCAGACGGACATGAAATACATGATCGGTTTCTCGTCTGTTTCGCACATGGGCCTGGTCATGCTGGGCCTCTCCACACTGACTGCAGATGGACTTACGGGTGCAGGTGTGCAAATGTTCTCACACGGCGTGATGACGGCCCTCTTCTTTGCCGTCACCGGTATGATCTATGACCGCTCACACACCCGCCAGATTCCTGAATTGGGCGGCATGAGCAAAGTCATGCCTTTTGCCGCGGTTGGTTTCATTATCGGCGGCCTGGTGTCCATGGGTATGCCGGGCTTCTCTGGTTTCGTGGCTGAATTCCCCATTTTCATGGGCGTGTGGCGCGTGCAATGGCTGGTGGCGGTCATCGCCAGTATTTCGATTGTCATCACGGCGGCCTATATTATGCTCAACATCCGAAAAGTGTTCTTCGGCCCAATGCCCGAGAAATTCGAAGGCCACATCACCGATGTGACTGTGCTGGATAAGGTAGCCATCGTCACATTGTGTGCACTGATGATCGTCATCGGTTTATTCCCATCAATAATGGTGCCGATGGTGCAAACGGGCGTGCAGAACATCCTGCACTTGCTGGGAGGTGCATAAATGTATACGTCTATAACTTTCCTTTCGATCCTCCCCGAAGCGTCACTCCTTGTGCTTGGTATGGTTTTGCTCATCGTTGAGCCGTTCTGGAAGGAGGAGCGCCGCCGCAACGCGGGTTGGCTCACCGCCGGCGGGTTATTCTTTATCGTGATCGTGAGCCTGCTCTTTGGCCGCCCATCTGATCCACAGGCCACTTTCGGCGGTATGTTACGCTTTGACTGGTACGGTTTCTTCTTCAAGATGCTTTTCCTGTTCGGTGCGGCAGTCACATCCCTTTTCATGATGGATCATGAGAAAGTTGGCCGGCGCGGCGAAGCATACCTGCTGTTGATGGCGACAACCCTGGGCATGTGCCTGATGGCTTCCTCTGCGGATTTGGTCATGCTGTACCTTGCCATTGAGACTACTTCGATTCCTCTCTACGTTTTGGCCGGGTTCATGCTCTCAGACGACCGCTCCACTGAGGCTGGGTTCAAGTACCTTTTGTTCGGCGCGTTGACCTCCGCCATCATGCTTTACGGTTTCAGCCTGCTTTTCGGCTTTACCGGCACCACCAACCTCTATGAGTTGGCTGGGATGTTGGCTGCCGGGCACATCTCCCTGTGGATGATTCTCGGCGTGATCTTCCTGCTGGTTGTGGGGCTGGGCTTCAAGATTTCAGCGGTTCCGTTCCACTTTTGGGCGCCGGATGTCTACCAGGGTGCGCCTACGCCTATAGCCGGGTTCCTCTCCACGGCCTCGAAGGCCGCGGGCTTTGCAGTCATCCTGCGCTTATTCGTGGCAGCCTTCCCTGATGCTGCATCATGGACGACGATGCTGGCCGTTCTGTCTGCCGTTACCATGACATTGGGTAACCTGCTGGCGTTGGCTCAATCCAACATCAAACGTCTGTTGGCCTATTCGTCCATTGCGCACGCGGGCTATGCCCTGATCGGTGTGGTAGCCTTCTCCACGTTGGGTACGGCTAGCGTGGTCTTCTATCTGGCTGCCTATATCCTGACCAACCTGGCCGCCTTCGGTATTGTGATGGCTTTTAGCCGCATCGCCGGTTCGGACGAAATCAAGGATTACGCCGGTCTCAGCCGTCGCTCACCGGGACTGGGAATCGCCATCCTGGTAGCTTTCCTCTCGCTGGCAGGCATGCCGCCCTTTGGTGGGTTCGTGGCGAAGGTTTTCGTCTTCGCGGCTGCGATCCAGAATCCGGCTCTTATCTGGCTGGCAGTAGTCGGCATCCTGAACTCGATTGTGGGCTTGTACTACTACTTGAATGTATTGAAGTATGTATACCTGTACCGCATGGAAGGTGAGAACGAGGAACGGTACCCCGTGCCGCTGACCCGCCCGTATGCGATTGCGTTGGTTGTACTATCCCTGGGCATTCTGCTGCTGGGTACGGTCTTTGGTCCATGGTTCGGTTGGGCCAGTGCTGCGGCGCAGAATCTCTTTTAAGACCGTTCATTGACACGCTTTTGACCCGTCAGTTATAATCGTGCGGCATGACACAATCGGAACAGAAAGGTCGCAATATCCTTAATACCCTTCTGATCGTGATGATCGGACAGGTAGGATGTTTGACGCTTGTTATTATCCTGCTTTCCATATTTGGCGGTCTGTGGCTCGATAACACATTTGGCACAAAACCAATCTTTACCCTGGTTTTGCTTTTGGCTGGAATTCCCCTCTCCGTTGTCTTGATGCTCGTGGTGGCACGCAGGACGCTGGCGAGGTTGAAATCTCAATCCGAATCAAGCGAAAAAAACTCTGATTAGTGGAGGCGGACTTTGGAACAAAAACAAAAACGTAGACCCTGGCGCCGATGGGTCGTACTGGTCCTGATGATCGTAGGCTGGATCGTAGGGGGGATCATAATCCCCGTCCAGCCTGAGATCTCAGTTAAGGCGGAAAACCTTTTGGGTGAGGGCGTGACCTGGTTTAAGTTGCCGTTCATCGGCGATTTCAACCTAGTGAATACACTCCCGACTCTGTTTATCACGGTTCTGGTTGTGATCCTGCTGGCGTGGTTTACCGGCAGATCTCTTAAGAAGAGTGAACAGACTGATTTTGTACCGCGCGGGATTGGCAACTTGATGGAAGCATTCTTTGAGCTGCTCTATAACCTGACAGAAAGCTCGGCTGGCGTCAAATGGGCAAAGGCCATTTTCCCCTGGTTTGCGACCATCATGTTCTACGTGTTGTTTGCCAACCTGCTCAAGCTCATCCCGGGTTTTGAGTCAGTTGGTGTGCTTCATCGGGTCGCTCAGGGACATCCTGTTCAAGGCGGCATTCTTATGCCTGGCGAGGTTGAGAATGGTTACGTTCTTGTCCCCTTCCTGCGCGGCGTCTCGGTGGACTTGAACTTCACGTTTGCCATTGCTTTGATCTCGGTCTTTATGACCCAGGTGATCGGCATCCAGGCGCAGGGAATTGGCTATTTCAGCAAGTTCTTTAATGTGCGCACCATGTTCAAGGTGCCATTCTTTGGTGCGATGGATTTCCTGGTTGGCCTGCTCGAGACGGTCTCGGAGTTCTCCAAGATCATTTCGTTTGCCTTCCGTCTTTTCGGTAACATGTTCGCAGGCGTGGTGTTGGTTGCCATCGTAGCGGGATTATTGGGAAAGATTTCCATCCTGCCTTCGATGATCATGATGTTTGAGTTGTTTGTCGGAGTCATCCAGGCGTTCGTATTTGGTATGTTGACCATGGTCTTCATGGCGCAGGCTACACAAGGCCACGGGCACGAAGAAGAGCACGCTGATGCGCAATCAGAAGCTCATGAAATATAAAAATAATTAGGATAATCCTAAGGAGGCTTGTAACATGGAAGGTAATATTTTGGATGCTGCTCGTTTTGTCGGCGCCGGTCTGGCCATGATCGGCGCGGCAGGGGCGGGTGTGGGTATCGGTCTGAGTGTGCAAGGCGCTCTAACTGGCATGGCTCGCAACCCGGATACCTATGGCAACCTGCTGACCAACATGATCCTGGGCATCGCGTTCTCCGAAGCCATCGCCATTTACTGTATGGTGATCGCATTCCTGATGCTCTTCAAAGTCGTGTAATTGGATAGGAGTGGAGCATGGAAGCACTCGGTATTAATCTCGGTCTGTTGATTGTTCAGATCATCGCGTTCATTATTGTCTTCCTGACGTTGAACGCCTGGGTCTACAAGCCCATGCTGAACATGATGGAGACCCGCAAACAGAAAATTGCCCAGGGCCTCGAAGATGCCCGCGTGGCCGCT
>JAKANW010000404.1 GCA_021823555.1 Chloroflexota bacterium | reverse complement strand
CCACGCCATTCAGCGAAGTCGCCAATCGCTCGTAATCGCTGAGATAAAGATAACTGTTCGATGTGCTGCTGGCCTGGTTCGCGAAGGTCGCGGCCATTTGACCGGGACGAATCGCGATCACATTGGAGCCCATAGACTCCACGTCGCTGGTGATGCTGGCGCTGGCGCCATTTCCAATCGAGAGTAAGGCCACCACCGCTGCCACACCGATGATGATGCCCAGCATGGTCAATGCCGAGCGCATTTTGTTGGCGCGCAATGCACGCAGCGAGATCATAAAGTTTTCTGAGAGTAACATGGTGGGTATCCTTTCGCCCTCACCCTAACCCTCTCCCATTCTGGGAGAGGGAACTCCCTTCTCCCTTGCAGGGAGAAGGGTCGGGGATGAGGGTCAGCGTTCCTCAGGCCGCGGAGTCCCTGCTTTAATGGGATCAGCATTCGGCGCGTCTGAAACGATGTGACCGTCCGCGAGGCGGATAATACGTTCGGTGTGTCGGGCTACAAATGAGTCGTGAGTCACCAAAATCACGGTCTGTCCAAGATCGCGGTGCAGGGATTGGAACAAGTCCATGATCTCGACACCCGTTTTGCTATCGAGTGCGCCCGTGGGTTCATCCGCCAAAATGATCGCAGGCTCATTGACCAGCGCGCGCGCAATTGCCACGCGTTGCTGCTGCCCGCCTGAAAGTTCACTGGGCGTGTGACCCATGCGTTCACCCAATCCCACGCGCTGAAGGGACCTGGCTGCACGCTCGCGTCGCTCGCTGCTTTTGACGCCCGCATAGGTCAACGGTAGCATGACATTTTCAAGTGCACTCGTGCGCGGTAGCAGATTGAATTGTTGAAAGACAAAGCCGATCTTGCGTCCGCGAAATTCGGCAAGCTGCGCGTCATCCATGTTTTCAACAGGTTCGCCGTCAATCAGGTAGCTTCCGCTGGTGGGCACATCCAGGCAACCGATGATGGACATCAATGTGCTTTTGCCCGAACCCGACGGCCCCATGATCGCCACCATTTCGCCTTTGTTGATCGTGAAGGTCGCGCTGTCCAAAGCTCGCACGGAGTTCTCGCCCATTTGAAAAATCTTGGTCAGGTTCTCGGTTTGGATCATGGCTCACTTCCCGCCGAACGGAATGGACACACTGTTACCGTAAACGGGTCGGATGGTATCGTCATCATGCAGATTGCCCGCTACCACAACATGGTCGCCCACAATGTCGCCGCTGACAATGTCCACGCGCTGCACACTGCCATCACTTTGCACAAGCCACACGAACTCGCCTGCGCTATCGTTCTGCACCGCGTTCAATGGCACAGCCAAAACAGGGGTCGGTTCCCCGACTTGCACCGTCACATCCGCGGTCGCGCCCAGAGGCAGAAAGGTTTTGCTATCAACGGGATCAAGTGCAACGCGTACAGTGAATTTGACGATGCCCACTACAGACTGACCCACAGGATTGACAGCTTCCACTGAACCGGTGAGCTTCGTCCCCGGCAGCGCATCCAACGTGACCTCAACCTGCTCCCTCAATTTGACATTCGCGATATCTGATTCATCCACCTGTGCCTCGACGAAGAGATGTTTGCAATCTGCCATACTGGCCGCGAGAGTCCCCGCATTGACTTCGTTGCCAGGTTTATTCTCGACCCACAGGATTTGTCCATCGAACGGAGCAATGATGCTCATCGAGTCAACTGTCGCCTGAGCCGCGTCGACGCGCGCCTGGGCTGCGGCCATATCGTCCGCATTGGGACCATCTTTCAGCCGGTCATAGAGGCGCTGGGCGTCGTCCAGCTTCGCCGCGGCCAACGCCAGTTTTTTGTCGGCGTCGGCTTTGGTCTCGTCATCCGCATAGACTTTGCGAGTCGTCACATTTGGAACTGTCACAGTGCCATAAGGAGTCACCTGGTCAACCATCTGAACCGTTTTGATCGTGATCTTTTCATCCAGCGAGTCGCGATAATCTTTTGCCTTGTCGTAATCATCCTGCGCTTGATCGAGCGCGATGGAGGCCTCGGCCTGCGCGGTCTCCGAATTTTTCAGGTCATCGAGCGCCTTCCTGGCATTGACCAGGTCTGCTTGCGCATTCAGGATATTTGCTGAAACACTGGTTGGGCGCAAGGTCATCAACACGTCGCCTTCATGTACTGTGTCCCCAGCCTTCACATAGACCTCATCCACCACTCCCGCGGTCTTCCATTTCAGGCTCGCAAACGGATCGGCATCCAGTGTGCCCGAAGCTTCAACTGTTTGAGCCACCTCCATCGAAATGACTTTCACATCATCCACCGTATTGGCCTGGCTGGCATCCGCGGAGGAAGAATTGGCCCCAAACCAAACCAGAGCGATCACAGCCAGCGCCGCAATCGCCCAGGTTCTACTCTTCTTACTTTTGAAAAGGCTAAAAATCGCGCTCATATCTATATCTCCTTTTTTCTCACAGGCAATTATAAGAATGACGCCTTGCCCGCTCCACCCTCTTGGATGGGGAATTCATCCCTGTCTTTCGTTGGTATCGAAGAAAGGTGCCGGCCCTGGAAAGGCGACATCGCTGCGTCAGTGTGATGGCGCTCAGCAAAGATAACGCCCTGCCGATCAATATTGTGGAGTAGTTGAAGAAAGAGAAAAAACAGACCTGACAGGTTAGCCCATCAGGTCTGTTTGAATACAACTTATATTTGTTTTATTGTTCTTGTTCCAAAAAAGAAGCAAATGCATCCAACTCCGCACGTAACTGGGCGAACAGATCATCGGCAGACAAAACCAGTTTTTCCACTTTCGATGGGTCAAATTCGTAAGTGTATACATTCCTAACGACATGTCGAAAACCTCGATATTCATTCAAGCGCCGACTAATTTCCTTCGAAATAACAGCAGGGCGGACGCGAGGGGTTTCTTCCGTCATTTGTTGCAATAGAAGTAAATGCCAGTTTTCTCCCTGAGGCAATGAGCCATCTATGGTCTCGGCAATGAGAGCAAAGACACGTTCAAGTCCAGAATAAAAACCATGCAAATTCAAAGCCACACTATCCAGGTAATAATCATCGCTCAAGCGACGTGCGCGCTGCCAGCCTTCGTTTATGCGCGCCAGTACATGCTCAAGTTCGATTAGTTCCTGACGAATACGGTGCGCCAGGCTGATAAGGTCTTCATCTTTCATAGGGCAATGCCATCTTTTTCAATGATCTCGCGCATGGCAAATGGACAGGCGCCAAGGTCTATCAAATCTATCTTGAAATCGGCGCTTATCCCAATGACCACGCCGACGGCTTCAAAGAAACGCGCTGGCGGAATCCCATTGACAGCGATGTCAATGTCAGACCAGAGTGTGAATCTGTCGCTGCGCGAAAGCGAACCAAACAGATAAATTTTTTCTGCCCTGAATTCGCTGCGCAGTAATTCAGCAACTTGGCTTGCCACCTGATTTGCCAGGCGGCGGCGCTTTTCCAGGTCAGCGCGGGCAGCTGCCTTTCGACGGCGAATTGCTTCCAGCGGGCGATACTGTTTCAAGTCCTTGGGAGTTAATTCCAGTGCGGTCAATGACATGAATGAATTATAACTGCGTTTTTTAAATTTCAATCTTCCACAACATGCCGACAAGGCCAAATTGCCACAGTAAGCAAAATCTAATCTTTCTTTTCCCCTCTCTTTCTTCTTTCTTCTTTCGCCTCCCCCATACGGTATAATTGCGCCCATGCAACCTACAATTATCGGTGTCCGTTTCACCAAAATTGGAAAAATCTACCATTTTGATTCCAGTTCCCTGCCCGATGTGGGAATCGGGGAACGGGTCATTGTGGATACCGCCCGCGGCAAACATCTAGGTGAGGTGGTCCAGAAGTTGAATGAACTTCCCTCCCGCCCCGAAGGTGGTTGGAAGTCCGTTGAACGCCGCGCCACACCGCGCGACCTGCTGCTCCAGCAATCCTGGCAGGCTAAACAGACCGAAGCCATGATCAACTGCCGCGCCCGCGCTGCCGAACTGGGACTGACTGACATCAAGGTCATCGCCGCTGAATACAACTACGATGGCTCGCGCTTGGCTTTCATGTTCAGCACTGAAATCGAAGAAAAGGTGGACTTGAAATCCCTCAGGAAGGATATGCAGAAGTTGTATCCCAACTCACAGTGCGAGACGCGGCAGATCGGTCCGCGTGACGTGGCGAAACTGCTGGGCGGCATGGGCGCCTGCGGCATCGAGACCCGCTGCTGCTCCCAGTTCCTGACCGACTTCAGTCCCATCTCGATCAAG
>JAKANW010000403.1 GCA_021823555.1 Chloroflexota bacterium | reverse complement strand
AACGGAGCCTGCAAGTTAATCGCTTCCATCTGCTTTCTCTCCTCTCTCCTCTGCCCTCTGATCTATGATCTTTCGCTTTTGCCAATCATCGGCGCATACAGGGAACATCTGAATGTTGCCCTGCTTTTTGCCGAGAAGTTTCTTTACTTTCAAGAACAATTCCTCCTGCTGGGTTGGCAGTAACCAGCCAAGAAACGCGCTGAATTGAATTCGATCCAAGCCGTAATCCAGGCACGCATCCGCTATTTTGCCGCGCTTACGGTCATCGGGAATATCGTACACAAGCAACAGGTTCGGATCCTTCATAAGATTTGCATGTCGTTGCGAGGAGGGTGCACTTCCCGACGAAGCAATCTCCAGTTAAGTGAAAATAACTCCTTGAGGAGATTCTCCCGTCTAACGAGATTGCTTCGCAAGGTGCGCTCGCAATGACATTTCTCTACCATGCCAGAACAAGTGGTTCGTAGACCGTGCGCTCTCCGCGCAGGAAGGTGGCGAGGTGGCGCGCCTGCATTTGGATGATGGCGCGGATCGGGTGGCGTTTGCCTTCGTAGGATGATTCGCCATCCAAGCGTTCGTTGATTTTATCGGCCAACATGCGGCGAGTTTCCTTTGTGAGCATGTGATGTTCATCGAAATCAAAAGAGACGTTCTTGTTTGCCAGGCCAAAGACGGTGCGGTCCACAACCACAGGACGGAACTCTTCGATGAAATCGAGCGTGAGGCTGGGTTTGCCAGGGCGGTCTACATGCAGGAAGCCCGCGAACGGGTCCAGCCCTGCCAGCACGAGACTGCGTTCCACCTGTCCATAAAGAATTCCATAAGCATAGTTCAAAGCCGAGTTGATCGGGTCGGTTGCGCCGCGCCTCGTACGGCCTGTGAAGCTGTATTTTTCGGGCACGGTTTGCTTGACGGCTTTCCAATATCTTTGCGCGGCTCGTCCTTCCATGCCCATTAATTCCTGGCGCAAGTCGTTGACCGTTACTGTGCCATCCTGAAATTCAGGGTATTGGCGCACGCGTTCCATCTCGATCAAGTGATCCAGAATCTCGTCGGCGCATAAACGCAGTTCTTCATACAAGGCAGGGTCGGTCTCCTTGCGGTACTTCGCCATGTACTTGAGCAGGTTGGATTGGTTTTGCAATTTACCCGTGCCAAAGGCCAACACAAGACTCAAGCCGCGCACCGTATTCAACGCTTCGAGTTGCGCGCGTCGTGTGGCGACTGTGCCCGTTAATCCCGCGCTGTATAAACTCGCGTAAGCCGTGCCCGTACCGCTGATAAAGAAAATCGGAATGCCGCGCTCGGTGCATTCGCGCACGGCTTCGGCGCTCAGGCTCACTCCCTGATTGGCGATCACAACCGACTCAAGATGAATCAGCGGCGCTTGCGCGATCTTTTCTTCGCCTTTGGTGACGATGAGACGTTCGCTGTGCTTTCCCAGGAACGCGCCGTACTGGTCAATAACGAGATGTTGGACAATCATATATACTCCTTGCGATCATGTCGTTGCGAGCCGTTCTTCCCTGCACCGAACGCAGGACGGTGTGGCGAAGCAATCTCCTGTTGGATGAATACTTGAGATTGCTTCAGATGGCTTCGATACAGCGGGAGAACGTCGCCTACTCAACCACCTTCGCAATGACGTATTACACCCAATAACCGGACCTTCCCGTCAACTCTACTTGAAACACACCATTCCCTTTTGCAGTTAACTTCCCAACCTGCACGCCTTGACCCAATAACAACCAGGGCAGTAACTTATCCCAATGCCTTGAACGGTAAACCGCAAAGCCGACGAATCCGCCCATTGGCGTACTGCGTCCCGTACGGCCAGACGGCCCCCACAACTCGATCCATTGCGTGGACTGTTCGATCAGGCGCACCTGGTCGGCAAGCTGGTTGAGTTCGCTCACTTCTTCGGGCGGACGCCGCTCGCCGCCATTGTGCTGTTTGCTGAGTTCGTCCACGCGCTCCAACAGTCGGCGGAATAAGATTCCGAAATCGGGAGCCTTGACGAGAGAGTCTGAATCGATTAATCGAGTCGGCGAAAGAAATCGGATGCGGACGTCCGATTCGCTGGGAACTTCATGGGCGATGGAGTCCGCTTCACTCCAACCAATGGGCAGGCTCCGTGGCCTGACGATTTTCTCTCCCGCCTCAAGTACCGCGTGCGACTCGCCCGTGAGCGGGTTCTGCGCGTGGATGGAGATGATCTCGAATTTGCCGCGCCCAGGCCCGACGCCCGTATCGCCCATCGCAGACGCGGCCAGCACAAAATAGGGCAAGAAGCGGAAGCCGTCTCCAAACAAGGTTATGGTGAAATGAAAGTTCTGATTAAGCGCGAGCGTATCCAGCGGCGGTTGCGGACCCGCGAGACTATAGACGCGCCGCACCGCGCCTGGATCGGTCTGCGCCGCCAGAAGCCAGCAGGCGGGACACACCGCGGCGTGTTCAGGCGAGGGTGTCTCCGCGTGTCTCGTTTCGGGGCAGACGGCGCGCAACATGACCTGCGCCAGCGCGTCACGCAATCGCTCCGCGCCCTGATACTCGCCAAGTCGGATGGCTGTGCGCGCCCGCGCCTGGAAGCGCAGGTGGGTGAAGGTGAGGGGAGTGGTCAACGGGGAGAGACTGTCCATTAGTGTATAATCCGGTTACAAGATTTTGAATTGAAGCTATAAACTGCGCCAGAAACGAACGATGACATTGGAAGGTGTGAAATGACCAAGAAAATTACCATGACCGAAATCCTTGACGATTTGCGCGTGGCGGACGAGATCACGCGCCGCTTTGAACGCCATTACTGGCTCAGTTCGGAAGATTTTTACGCGCTTTACCAAAAAGGCTTGTTGGACGATGGCGAACACCTGGAAGATTTCACAAAATGGGCAGGTTTTTATGAAATCAAAATGGATCGGGAAGCCCTTCTGCAAAAATTATCCAAAGATCGCCTTGAAAAGTTGCAAGCCCAGGCAAGCGGAGGCATTGTCAATATTGATCCCAACGAGCCAGTGTCAACTGCAGCCTGAGGCAACATGCCAATTCCCGAACGCTCCGAATATGAGACGTTGATCTACGGCTTGCCAGGCCAATTTCCAGAGATCGAAACCTCCACCTTGCATATTTACAGCACGAGCGCGTCCACGGGAACGTTGGAAGGCGCGGTTATCCTGAAAAACGGGATACGGATACAGGCAGTGGAGATTCTCGATTTTGGTTCGGGGATCATTCGAAAATACTCCTATATTATTTACCAGGGCGAAAAGAAGATCCGCTGGTACGACCCACAGCCGCATCCCGAAAACGCGGAGTTGGCCGCCACCTTTCCACATCACTTCCACGAAGAGCCAGGTATCAAACAAAACCGCAAGCCCGCGCCAGGCATTTCTTTCGATTCTCCCAACCTGCCCGCGCTGGTGGAGGCATGTATGCGTTTGAAAGCGAAATGACCAACCGACATAAAACAAACCCCTGACGGCTGTTCCTTTTCTGCGCGCCTGGAAGCGCAGATGGGTGAAGGTGAGGGGAGTGGGAAGAGGGGAGAGGTTAGACATGAGAGGCGAGAGGAGAGAGGGGAGGTATAATCGGGGCGAAAGTTATCAGTTATCAGGTATCAGTGAGCAGTAAGAAGCCAGGAGAATATCAAATGACTACCATTACATTAAGCGACATCCTTGACGACATTCAAGCCGCAGAGCAGGGGCTTCGCAAGTTCGAGCGGCGTTACTGGGTCAGCTCCGATCACTTTTACGATCTGTACTCGAAGGGCCTTCTCGACGACGGTGAAAACCTGGAAGACTTTTCAGAATGGGCTGGCCACTATAAACTACGCCAGAAGCGGCTGGCGGCGCTGGAAAAGATTTCCTCCGAGCGTATCGCGAGTCTTCGACGCGGCGAAACCGTTGAATTAACTCCCGCAGAACCTGTCTACCCAATTGCATAATGACCGCTTTCTCTCGCTCCAGTTACGAGACCCTGCTTTACACGCTTGCCGATCAATTCTCGGAAGTGCAGGTAACTACATTGCGCCTGTATCCGAACGGCAAAACAACCGCCATTGTTCGAGGAAGCGTGACCTTCGCAAACGGGTTGGAACTGCAAGTGTTCGAATATCTTGACCTTTCCGATGGCGAAATTCTGGATTACTCCTACACCGTTTACCAGGGCGAAAAGAAGATCCGCTGGTACGACCCACAGCCGCATCCCGAAAACGCGGAGTTGGCCGCCACCTTTCCACATCACTTCCACGAAGAGC
>JAKANW010000402.1 GCA_021823555.1 Chloroflexota bacterium | reverse complement strand
CTATGGCAACTGGGTATGGGGCGGAGGATGGCTGGCGCAGATGGGCGTGAACTTCGCGCTAGGCCACGGCCACGTCGACTTCGCGGGATCCTCGGTGGTGCACATGACCGGCGGCATCACCGGGCTGGCTGGCGCGATGGTGCTCGGGCCGCGAATCGGCAAATTTCGCCGCGACGGAGCGATCGGCGCTCTGCCAGGGCATAATCTACCGATGGCGGTCATGGGCACGCTGATCTCCACCGTGGCCCCCGGTGCGGTAGCGGCGACCGGCACACTGTTCACCGCCGAGAGCTGGCTACCGGCCTCGAAGTGCCAGCGGTAGCCGGTCGACCAGGCATGTGTGCCGATGTTGGATGTGCCTGTGCCCGCGCCGCTGGACCCGCGTGAGTAAGTGGGGATGAACTTGGTCCAATCAATAAGTTCGCGCGAACCGCCGGGGATCATAACCAGTGTGCCGGGTTTGATCTGCGGGTCGGTCAGGTCGAGGTTGTTGCCGGGAAAATTGAGGATGTCATCTGGGTTGGCTTTGAATTCCGCAGCCACTTTTTGAACGGTATCGCCTTCCTGCCACTTATAGTACAGGCCATCCACGGGCGGAATGATCAATTCCATACCTGGGCGCAGGTTATGAGGGTTATCGTCCAGCTCGTCTTTGTTGGAATATAAAATGGTTTCCGGTTTGATGTTGAAACTTTTGGCGATGTTGAACATGGCATCGCCGTTCGTGACGCGATAAGTGATCGGGTCATAACGCGGCCGGTCAGGGATATTGGTCTTTAGTTCGAGGGCGCGGTCAATCGCGTTTGTCCCGCCTCCCGCGGAGGCCGGAAGCGGCAGCGTCACATTGGGCTGGTTCGCGTCTGGAGCGGCAGTCGGCTGCGGGACGAGCGCCTGCTCTGCTGCTGCATTGCTCTGGGTCTTCCAGAAGGCGAAACCCAACGCGGCGATAACGATGACCCATGTCACAACCCAACTGAACAGGACAAAGCGGTCTACACGCGGGCGCGTCGTTCCCTCATTTTGCGCTCCAGCCTTTTCGGTATTTGGTTTTTTGAGCGAAGAAAAGATGCTTCGAATTTTCTCTAATGTTTTATTCATTCTTACCGATCCAGGTTTTCAAGAAATTCCTGGTTGTTCCTGGCTCGATCCAGCCGCTGGATGATGGCCTCCATGGCCACCGCATTATCCATGCCTGCGCCCTGCGGCGGAGGCGTAATCATCTGAATGTACATCCGGCGCATCAACCAGACACGCTGCAGGAGATCCGGGCCAAGCAACAGGTCTTCGCGGCGGGTGGACGAGCGTTCGACATCCACGGCAGGGAAGATGCGGCGTTCCTGCAGTTTGCGTGAAAGGTGCAACTCCATGTTGCCCGTGCCCTTGAACTCTTCGTAGACCACATCATCCAGGCGGGAGCCGGTGTCCACCAGGCAGGTGGCAATGATGGTCAGGGAGCCGCCTTCCTCGATGTTGCGGGCTGCGCCGAAGAATCGTTTGGGCGGGTACAATGCCGAAGGATCCATGCCGCCGGAAAGCGTGCGTCCGGAGGGGTTGACAACCAGGTTATAGGCGCGCGCCAGGCGAGTGATCGAGTCCATTAAGATTACCACATGCCGGCCAATTTCCACCAATCTCTTAGCTCTGTCTAAGGCAATCTCAGCCGTGTGGACGTGGGAGGTCACGGGTTCATCGAATGTGGAGGCGATTACTTCGGCGTCCACCGAGCGGTCCATGTCGGTCACTTCCTCGGGGCGCTCGCCAATCAAGGCAACCATCAAATGAACGTCGGGATATTTGGTTGAAATGGAGTTCGCAATTTGTTTCAGGATCGTGGTTTTTCCCGCCTTGGGAGGAGAAACGATCAGACCGCGCTGGCCCCGGCCAATGGGTGCGATCATGTTGATCAGACGCGGCGCGAGCGTATCATGGTCTATTTCAAGGTCAAAGCGTTTATCGGGGAAAATGGGGGTCAGGCTTTCAAAAATCGGGCGGCGGGTGGCGTCTTCGGGGTCCAGGCCATTGACAGATTCGACTTTCAGTAATCCGTAATGTCTTTCACTTTCGCGCGGCGGCCGGACTTGACCGATGACCAGGTCGCCTGATCTCAAGTCATACCTGCGCAATTGCGCCTGGGAGACGTATACATCCTGGTCGCCGATCTTGTAGGTGCTGGCGCGCAGAAAACCGATGCCTTCGCTCATGATCTCCAGCACGCCGCCGCGCAGCTCAACGCCCTGGTTTTGGGCCTCCGCCTCGCGGATCAGCATGGCCAGCGCCTCTTTTTTCAAACGGTTGACGTTTGGAATGTTCAACTCTCTCGCCATGGCGCGAAGTTTTGTCAGGGGTTCGTTCTCTAGTTCAAGAATTTTCATATGCTTCTCTATGATGGGATGGGGATTTTATTGAAAACAAAGATGACCCGCATGTAATAACAGTCGGGAGTTTCCTTTATGGGGTTGGACTTGCTAATGGGTATTCGTTCAAGTTGGGTTTATGCGCAACCCATGCGGGAAGATGGCCCTGCACAGATTGGGCAATTCTTCAACTGTAAAACGCCGGGGAAGTTGTTTGGCTTATAGCACGCTCGTTCAGTGGATGCAAGCAATTTTTCGAAGACCGAAGACTTGCGTTGGATGTCTATATCCTGTCAATGGTGCCAACAAGGATGAGAAATGTTCGATGTCGGCCCCAGGAGTGAAGCAGATATGTTTTATTGAATCAATCGCCGCCGCGTTGATTGGCGTTTGGACAAAACATTAATTCCTCTCATAAAATCAACACATTTTCTATACCTGTGATATGAGCGCCTTTGATATACTGCTCGACCTGTAGAAACAAGGAGTCCAAGTGAAAAAGATCATTACGGGTACAATTTTGAGCATTCTTGCACTGATAATAACAGCGTGCGGCGCCGCCGCGAATTCATCTCAGTCCAGTTCAACTGGCGGATCGCCCGCGTCGAATTCAGCGCCGAGTAACAGTTCTTCGACAGGCAGCCCGTCGGCTTTGCAGATCGCGGCCGGAATGTTGAAGTTGGATGGCACATCCAAGGCTGTCACTGCACAGGAAGCCGCCAAGCTTTTGCCTCTATGGCAATCGCTGCAACAAATTGAAGGTACAGCCGCTCCGTTCGGCGGCTCACAGAGTACACCCGGCGCGCAACCCAATACTGCGCTGCAACAGCAGATCGGCGCCCAAGTTACATCAATTCAAGACACAATGGCGCCTGGGCAAATCCAGGCCATCACGGCTATGAACTTAAGCCGGCAGGATATTTTCACCATCTTCCAGCAGGCAGGCATCGCAATAGGCGGACCCGGAGGCGGCGCGGGTGGATTTCAACCCAACGGCGGTACGTTCGCGCCCCCAGCCGCAAGGACTCCCGGCGCTCCCGGAGGAGGTGGCAGTTTTGGACAGGGAGGAACCCCTCGGCCCGGTGGACGCCAGGGATTTGGTAACTTCCTTCCACCAAGCGTAGTGAATGGGATCGTTCGGTATCTCCAGAAAAAAGCTGGCGCTTGACCTAAGACTATAAATTACTGATGTTACGCATTGTCCCGAAGGTTTGGGCAGAAAGCGAGCCTGAGTTAATGGAACCCTTCGGCAAGCTCACCTGTGCCTGCCGTCTCGCACCGGCGTGCCGCCGTTGCTCGCGGCACGAACGGTGCGGCACTGGCGCAGGCAGGGACGCCTTCGGGACGTTTTGGGTAAGGTGAGTAAATAAATTCGGGTGTTGCGTGATCCCATGCGACACCCGAATTTCTATCGGAACCGAAAGTACCTTACGTTTCGACCAGAATTCTATTTTGCAAATCCCATAGGCGACGGAAGAGACCGTTTTGGGCCAACAGATTCTTTTGAGCGCCGCGTTCGACAATCTGTCCGTGATCCATTACCAGGATTTCATCCACGTTTTCCAGTCCCACCAGCCGATGCGTGATGAGCAGGCTGGTCTTCTTTCGCATCAAGCCAAAGAGCGTTTCCAGCACTTGCTTCTCGGTCAGCGGGTCGAGGTTGGCGGTCGGCTCGTCCAGGATCAGAATTGGGGCGTCCTTCAAAATGGCGCGGGCAATGGCCAGCCGCTGGCGCTCGCCGCCCGATAGTCGCAATCCCTGCTCGCCAATCATCGTGTCATATCCCTTTGGCAGGCCGAGGATGAATTCATGGATCTGGGCCGCCTGCGCGGCCGCCTCAATTTCTTCATCCTTGACGTAGCGGCGGGCGAAGCGGATATTCTCGCGCACACTGGTATTGAAG
>JAKANW010000401.1 GCA_021823555.1 Chloroflexota bacterium | reverse complement strand
GAGCCGATGGACAAGACCGAAGGCATGATCATGGCCGACGGCAATACTGCCGCGGCGCTCGGCGCGATCTACGGCGGCGTGCAATTCGTGGGCTGGTACCCGATCACGCCGGCCACCAGCCTGGCCGAATCACTGAATGACTATTTGCCCATCCTTCGCAAGCGCGAGGACGGCAAGCACACCTATGCCATCGTCCAAGCCGAAGATGAACTGGCCGCGCTCGGCATGACCGTGGGCGCGGGCTGGGGCGGCTTGCGCTCCATGACCTCCACCTCCGGCCCCGGTCTCTCGCTGATGACCGAGTTTGCCGGTCTCGCGTACTATGCCGAGGTCCCGGTTGTGATCTGGGACGTGCAACGCATCGGCCCCTCGACCGGCCTGCCCACCCGCACCTCGCAGGGCGACCTGACGTTTGTGGCCTTCATCGGTCATGGCGATTCGCAATCCGTCATCCTTCTGCCAGGCAACGTGCACGAATGCTTCGAGTTTGGCTGGCGCGCCTTCGACATTGCCGAGCGCTTGCAGACCCCGGTCTTCGTGCTCAGCGACCTCGACATGGGCATGAACCAGTGGATGTGCAAGCCCTTCCAATATCCCGACTCGCCCATGGATCGCGGCAAAGTATTGTGGGAAAAGGAAATCGAAGAACTCAAGACGACTTGGGGCCGCTATCTCGACAAAGATGGCGATGGCATTCCTTACCGCACCCTGCCGGGCAATCAGAATCCGTTCTCGGCGTATTTTGCGCGCGGCACCGGCCACGATGAATATGCCCGCTACTCTGAGGAAGCGCCGGTCTGGCACAAGAATATGGAACGTCTCGCGCGCAAGCATGAGACCGCAAAGAAGTATGTGCCCGCGCCGGTGGTCCGCGAGACGCGCGGCGCCGAGGTGGGCATCATTGCCTACGGTTCGACAGAAGCCGCCATCGAGGAGGCGCGCGCCCAGTTGGCCTCCGCCGGTTTGAAGTCCAGTATGATGCGGGTTCGCGCCCTGCCGTTCACCGAAGAAGTGAAAAAGTTCGTCGCCAAGTACGATCAGATTGTCGTTGTGGAAATGAACCGCGACGGCCAACTCTTCCAACTGCTGTGCATGGACTTCCCGCAGTACGCGTCCAGGTTCCGCTCGCTGGCTTTCCAGGATGGCCTGCCCGCAACAGCGCGCTGGGTGCGTGAGGGCGTGCTGAATCTTATAAAGACCGCCAAGCCTGCCAAACAATCGGCCAAGAAGCCCGCAAAAAAAATTGTCAAGAAATCAAATAAGAAGACCTCCGCCACATCGTCCCGGAACGGGAAAAAAGGAGCGAAGAAATGACCGAGACCCTTCCCATGGCTGGTCCCGCCGCGCAAGTGAACGCGGCCGGGCTGGCGCGCAAAGACTACACCGGTAATCCCAGCACACTCTGCCAGGGATGCGGACACAACTCGATCTCGAACCAGATCATCACGGCCTGCTATGAAATGAGCATCGTGCCGGAGAAGATGGTCAAGTTCAGCGGTATCGGCTGCTCGAGCAAATCGCCCACGTATTTCCTCAACCGTTCCTTCGGCTTCAACAGCCTGCATGGGCGCATGCCCTCCATCGCCACCGGCGCGATGCTTGCCGATCACACCCTGAACGCCATCGGCGTTTCGGGCGACGGCGACACGGCCAGCATTGGCATGGGCCAGTTCAAGCATATCGTGCGCCGCAATGTGGACATGGTCTACATTGTGGAAAACAACGGCGTGTATGGCTTGACCAAGGGGCAATTCTCCGCGACCGCCGAGGTTGGCCTGGAACTGAAGAAGCAGGGAACCAATCCCTACATGCCAATTGACATCTGCATGGAAGCGCTCGCCTCCAACGCGACCTTTGTGGGCCGCTCCTTCGCGGGCAACCCCAAACAGGTCAAGGAGTTGATCAAGGCCGCCATGGCGCACCGCGGCATTGCCGTGCTCGATATCATCAGCCCGTGCGTCACCTTCAACAACCAGGAAAACGCCTATCACTCGTACACCTGGGGCAAGGACCACGAAGCGCCCCTGCACGAACTATCGTTCATCCCCGCCCGCGACGAGATTTTGATCGAGGATATCGAGCCGGGCGCGACGCGTGAAGTAACCCTGCATGACGGCTCCACGGTCGTCTTGAAAAACCTCGATAAGGATTACAACCCCACGGACCGCTGGGAAGCCTTGCGAATGCTCGAAGAAGCCCAACGCAACAACTGGCTGGTGACTGGCCTCATCTATGTTGAGCCGAACAAGCCCACCTTCACCGACACGATGAATTTGGTGGACACGCCGCTCAACCGTCTCGGCGAAGCGGACCTGCGACCGGGCCCCGAGACGATGGCAAAAGTCAACGCATTGATGTTCTAAACCCGCCCTCACTCCCCGCCCCTCTCCCTGGTCTCGCTACGCCTTCCGCCGCCCGACCATCCACGGGAGATGAGTTTCCAGTAGGTCGAGATAATATCTCGACCTACTTGTGTGATACCCAAGATAGCATGACCCAAGAAACCGTCTCTGAAAAACTGGATTTCAAACGCGTCCTGCCCGTGCTGGTCATCGTGCTGGTGGACCTGATCGGGCTTTCGATCATCATTCCTCTCCTGCCGTTGTTCGGAGCGCATTTCGGCGCCAACGCGCTCACGGTGGGCATTCTGCAAGCCACCTACCCGATGATGCAATTTGTCGGCGCGCCCGTCCTGATGCGTCTCTCCGACCGCTTCGGGCGCAAGCCGATTCTGGTTTTTAGCCAGATCGGGACGTTGGCCGGATTCGTCCTGCTTGGTTTCTCCAATGCCCTTTGGATGCTCTTCCTCTCGCGCATCATTGACGGGTTATCGGGCGCGAACATTGCCACCGCCCAGGCCGCCGTGGCAGATAGCACCAACGAAAAGACTCGCACGCAGGGACTGGGACTGGTCGGGGCGGCGTTTGGGGTTGGCTTCGTGCTGGGGCCGATGATCGCCTTCGCGGTTCTGGCCTTGACGAACGAAAGTTATCAGGCCGTGGCATTTACAGCGGCGATCTTCTCGCTCGCGTCCGTTATCCTCACCATGTCCTGGTTCCACGAAACACTAACTCCGGAAGAGGGTCCCGCTCGCGCGCGAAAACCCGCCTTTTCATTAGGCGTAATGTGGCAGGCGCTCAACCGTCCGACCATTGGGTTCCTGCTTTTAATCATGTTCTTCTACCAACTTGCCTTCGGCGGCTATGAACAACTCTTCTCACTATTCACGCTCACGCGCCTGGGAATGGGCGCCTACGATACGGCGGGACTCTTCAGCCTTGCGGGCGTGTTCATTGTGATCGTGCAGGGCGGGTTGATCGGACGCTGGTCGAAGAAAAAAGGCGACCGCTGGCTGGTGATCCTGGGTGTGTCTGCGCTGGCGATCGGTCTCATCGGCACCGCGCTCACGCCGCAGATTCCGGTCCCGTGGTACGACAAGGCAAAGGTGCTCGAAAGCCTGGCCGGCGAGGGCGCCTTCCATGTGTCGGTGCTGTCCATTCAAGTGACATTGCCCGATCAGGCCGCGCGCAGTTGGCTGGGGATCATCTGGCTGCTGGCTGCCAGTTTCCCCGCGGCGCTGGGCGGAGGCTTGCTTCACCCAGCCGTCAACAGCCTCATCACAAAAGCATCCGGCAAGGGCGAGGTCGGCGGGATGCTGGGGGTCTCGTCCGCGTTCTACTCGGCGGCGAATGCCATCGCCCCGCTGTTCTACGGCTCGCTCTTCCAGTGGCTTGGCGCGCCGGTCCCGTTTTTTGTGGGCGGGTTGATCCTGGCCGTGTTGTGGATGTTCGCGCCGCGCGTCATCAAGAAGGAATCGCGGGGGCTGGCTCCGTTATAATCAGGCGATGAGCAAGATCGAAGAAGAACTCGAATTTGAATTCGTGCGCGCGAGCGGACCGGGCGGGCAAAATGTCAACAAGGTGGCGACCGCCGTCCAATTGCGGTTCGACGCGCGGAATTCGCCGTCCCTGCCGGAAGAGGCGCGGGCGCGGTTGATCCGTCTCGCTGGGAAACGAGTTACGAGCGAGGGCGTGCTGGTGATCGAGGCGCGCCGTTTCCGCACGCAGGAGCAGAATCGCTTCGACGCGCTGGAAAAATTTTTCGAGTTGCTGAAGAAGGCCTACGAGAAACCGAAGCATCGCCGAAA
Organism: Chloroflexota bacterium; assembly: GCA_021823555.1. The sequence continues at coordinate 114 of JAKANW010000401.1, read as the reverse complement.
AACAAAACCGACAAGGGCATCGCAGGAAAAGCGCCTGAAGGAAAAGAAGGCGCGCGGCGAAGTCAAACGGGGCAGGCGATCCAAAACGCTCGAATAAAACCGCCATGAAAAAAC
>JAKANW010000400.1 GCA_021823555.1 Chloroflexota bacterium | reverse complement strand
ATTCATTACAGGCCGCATCCATACTCACACGATGAACGCTGGCATAGCCCAATACGGCGAGGAGGTCTTCCACTGTAATGCGTGTGTTTTGCAAGTCAAGCGGCAAATATGAACGTACGATGGCGATCAAAGCATTCAACACTTGTTGAGATCGCAAAACTCGGTTATTTTTAAGGACGGGTTTGGACATGGCGATTTGGTCTCCTTGGTAAGAGCCAAGTAAACCATGTTCAAGCCTTTTCGTGAACTACTGATACTGCTCTGATCACGAACGGCTCAAGGTACGTAAGATAGAGCGAAAAGAGTACCGCGAAGAACGCCATGCCAAAGTATCCAATCGCGGCAGGCTTTTCGAATCTCGATAGATATTTGCGCGCCAGCCACGCGGCCAACAGAGCGAAATATCCGAGTAAGCCCAAAACACCAACGGGCAGGATATCGAATAATTTGGCGTAGCGGCTTTGCTGGACGGTGTTGCAGTCGCCGACGGGTCCGCACATCGCTTCGACCGATTGGGTCTCAACATACGAAAGGTAGCCTGCCACGCCAATGCCGACGACAATCAGCGCGGGGACGAGCCAATCCGCCCAGGCGGGCAGGGAGAATGTCTTGCTGAGGGCGAAGGCGATCAGGCTGTAGAGTAGCGCGATTCCCATTCCAATCATGATGACGATTGCCAGGGTGAAGCCGTTGTTGCGAATTGCAGCAGGGGCAGTAGATTCCTTTTCAGGTGAGGAATCCGCATCGGGAACAGTAGGCAGACTGGAGGTCGGGGAGGAAGCGGGTGAATCTTTCGGTATAAATTCTGTGAGGATCGGATTCTCAGCCCAATCTACCCCACCTTGGGCAAGGTAATCGTCAATCAAAGCGGGAAGTTGTTCGCGGACTTCGGCAGAACCAACCAGTACTTGGTCTCCGATAATAAGAAATGGAACGCCCGTTTGCTTCTTGGGTGTATTGTAGGAAGCGGCGACGCGATAAAGCGTGTCAACGTCCTGGGTGGTTACCACTTCGATCATCAGTAATTCAAATTGTGTTCCATATTTCTCGTGCAAAGGCGGCAATACGTTTTCGATGACATCTTCGCAATGCGGACAACTGTCGATCCAGAACATCACGGCATGCACGATGGGCAGATCCGCAGTTTGGGCTGATGCACTGGAAAAGGTCAGTGTAACGGCGACCAGGATCAGAGTCAGGAGGGAGGCGAGGCGCTTCAATGCAGTTTCTCCTTATGGCAATTCCACCCACCGCTCGCGCGGCAACTTCAACACAAAGACGGGACAGAAGCCGTGGATGGCGATCACGCCATTTCGTTGGCAGATTTCGAGCGCGGTTTCGGTTTCGGTTCCAGGTGGCATCCAGAAAATGGGAAAGCCCAGCGCGGCGCAAATCTCGGCAATTTTTTCACTGACGGAGGCGGGCGCGGCAGTCACGACCACATCAGGAATATTCGGCAGATCAGCCAGGGATGGATAGCAAGTCTGACCGTCTATCGCCGCGTATTTCGGGTTGATGGGCAGGACGCGATGTCCGTGCCGCGTGAGCGTCTCGAATAATTCGTATCCATACTTGGAAGGATCTTGTGAGACGCCCACGACGGCGAAGGTATGCGGGTTTTTAAGCAGGGGCGCAATCTGGCTCATGCTTGTGTTTCCTTTCTTGACTTCATGGACAAGCGGTTACGCGTACTTTGGCCTGCATTTCAAGCAGGCCATCATCGTTGAAAAATGCTGTTCAACGGAATATTTACATTATGCCTGGCACGGAAACGCCAGAGAGCCATTCGACCAGTTTTTCGCGTGTGGGAAGTTCACGCGTGCTTGCCAGCACTCCGTCAATCAGCAAGCCAGGGATTTCATCCAGCGATATGTAATGACGTATTCGTTTTTCATCGTCCACGCGAATCACCTCGACATCGGTCTTGCCCAATTCCTGAAGAACTTCATCAATCAGCGATTCGAGTTTGACGCAGTTGTAACAGCCAGTTCCCAAAATCTCGATTTTCATGGCGTCCTCCTTTGGACGTATAGATCCTATAACTCTTCCAGCTTTTGCTGGAGACGATCCGTTTTATCCTTTGCGGCGCGAGCGGCCTCCGCGAAGGTCTGCGACAGGGCGGCTTCATCCACTGTTTGCATAGGCGTCAGGGATTTGATTTCAGCGAAGGAAAGCCTGCTCTCCAAAACCAGAGTTGCTGTGCCGAGCATGACTTGCGCCGCCATGTTGCGGGCGTCTTCTTCGGCGAATCCAGCCTCGACCCCAGCCTGGATCACGCCTTCGAGGGCGGGCAGAAGCGAACGCATGGCCGCGCCTGTCAACCCCACGCACCAGTTCATTTGCTCGTCTTGAATTTCGATAGCCTCTCCGAGCGTGCGCAGGATGGATTCGATCAACGTCCGCGCCTCGGGCGTGACACTCGACCCATACGCAATGGGATTCATGCCCTTGCCGATTTTTGATGGCGCGTTGGGCATGATCCGTGCCACCGCCGCGCTTGACGGGATGACCGCCTCCAGCCTTGACATTGAAACTGCCGCGGCAAACGAAAGGATGATCTGCCCCTGACGCAATCTCGGCGCGAGCGCCTTCAAAATGTCGAGAGTCGCTTTAGGCGGCGTGGCGAGCAGGAATACCTCCGAGTTGGGGAGCGGCTCATCGGTCAGCGAGCAGGCCCGAGGTCCGAAACGACGCGAGGCTTCCTCGGCGCGGGAGGGATTGTTATCGCAAATGACCATCTGGTCTGCAGAAACGCCCGTGCCCATCAAGCGTTCCAACAGGATGTATCCAATGTTGCCCGCGCCGATCACGGCGATGCGTTTGCCCAGCAGGGCGTTCATCTCTGCCTCAGGACGACTGCATGGCCGCGTCGGCCAGCCAGGATGTGACCTGATCCACGCCAGGCACGCGACCCGAGACAACCACTTTCTCGTTGACGACCAGCGCAGGCGTGGAGAGGATTGGGTATTGCATGATCTGGGCATAATCTTCCACTTTGATGATTTCGGCTTCGATGCCCAGGGACGCCACCGCTTTTCGGGCGACGGCTTCGAGCGCTCTACAGTTGGCACAACCAGGACCAAGAACTTTGATAGTGAGCATATGTGAGTTTCTCCTTTTAAGATTGAGTGGTTTGTTAATCGGCAGATATCGCTTTTGACGCCACTGCTTTTTGTTGATTGCGGCTGACCAGCCAGAGCGCCACGCCCAGCGCGGCGATGAACGCGGCTAGATACAGGGCGAGCAAACCCAGCGGCGTGCCATCCACCCACGCCCCATAGATGAGACCCGCCAGCGTGCTGAACGAAGCCACCCAGCCAACATAGGTCCAAGCTTTGAGCCGACCGATGATGACCGAGATCATCAGGATGCTCTGCAGGCTGAGTTCGGGATCCGCCATGAGGTACGCCAGCAGGGGACCACGGTGCATCCCGAGGCTGAGGAACATGTTGGCGATGGGAACTTCAACGAGGGTGGGGAAGTACATGAACACGCCGAAGAGCACGCCTGCCAGGTTGCCGAGGATCGTGTTGCTCCCAGCGAGGGTTTCGATCCATTCGGGTTTGATCAGCACGCGGATGACGCCGACCGCGAATACGCCTCCCACGAGAAGCGGAAATATCTGCTTGACGAAGCGCCAGGATTCCCACAGCCAATCGTGCAATTCGCCTTCGCTCAAGCGTTTGAACATCAGCCAGATGAGCGCGGCGATTGCGATGAGAACGCCGAAGAAGCGACCTGTGAATTGAACATCCAGCCCGCCCGCGTGCGGCGACATGCCTACTGCGGCGGTGAGCAGGGTCAGCGCAACCAGCCCCATCGCGATCCATGTCCAGGCGGTGAAGCCCTCGTGGATTTTGTCGAGCCCTTTCCATGAGGTCAGCCCGATGAGGACGATCAAGCCAATGAGAATCGCACCCTGCGCGGTGACACCCTCCTGCCCCTTGCTGGCGTCGTAGGGGGCGAGGCGATAGAGGAAGTCCTGGAAGCGATCCATCCCTGCAATGGGGAGTGTGACCTGTCCGTAGGGATTGGTGAGCAAGTCAACTTTGAACGTGCCAGCCAACAGCAGGATAACCAAAATCAGCAGGAAGACCAACGCGGCGCGCTTCATCTTTCCCTGTCCCGCAAACATGGCGTCTGTTTCTTTATCGCGGGCGATGTCTTCGCGCGAGAAGATCAGCGCCATGATCATGCCGATGCCAATGCCAAAGGCCAGCGAGAGGAACAAGCGGGCAAACGCCAGGTCAAGACCTATCACGCCGC
>JAKANW010000399.1 GCA_021823555.1 Chloroflexota bacterium | reverse complement strand
GCAGGAATACATCGCCCGCCGCACCGAGATCGATTACGCCACGTATGTCCGCTTCCGCGGGAAACTGGCAATGAAGTAATAAATAAATGTCGTTGCGAGGAGGGTGCTCTTCCCGACGAAGCAATCTCCGATTAAATGGTGGAACCACATGATCAAATTTACCCGCTAAACGGGAGATTGCTTCGCAAAGACCGCTCGCAACGACATAAACATGGAGCATTCATGACAGACATCATCATCGCAGGGATCGGACAAACCGAAGTCGGCGAGCATTGGGGCATTAGCTTGCGCGACCTGGCCTTCGACGCCATTCAAGCCGCGGTCAAAGACGCGGGCGGACTGAAGCCACAGGCCCTGTACGTGGGCAACATGCTGGCCCCCAATCTTTCCAACCAGGCGCACCTCGGCGCGCTCATCGCGGATTATGCAGGGCTGATTGGCATCGAAGCCATCACCATCGAGGCGGCGGGCGCATCGGGTGGGGCGGCGCTACGCCAAGGTTTCGTTGCCATCAAAAGCGGCCTGGTGGACGCGGCGCTGGTCATCGGCGTGGAGAAGTTTACGGACAAGATCGGCTTGGCTGTGGAGGAGGCTGTTGCCACCACGGCTGACTCCGATTTTGAGTCTGTGCAGGGCATGACCCTTACCGCCCAGGCTGCGCTTTTGATGAAGCGTTACATGCACGAAAATCATGTCCCTACCGATGGGTTTGCGGGCTTTGCGCTTACCGCTCACTCCAACGGAGCGGGTAACAAATACGCCATGTTCCAGAAAGCCATCAAAGCGGAGACCTACGCCAAAGCTGAAATGGTCAGTGACCCGATCAACATGTTCGACATGGCCCCCAACGCGGACGGCGCGGCCGCGCTCGTTCTGACTCGCCGCGAGCTGCTCCCGACCAATTGGCCGAATCCACTCGTCAAGGTTGCCGGCTCCGCCTCCGCGTCCGACACACTGGCCCTGCATGACCGTAGGGACATGCTCTATTTTGAAACTGCACAGCTCTCAGCGGGCAAAGCCATGAAACAAGCCGGTATCATACTCGACCAGATCAACTTCTTCGAGTATCACGATGCTTTCAGCATCTACGCCGCCCTGCAACTTGAAGCGGTTGGATTTGCGATCAAGGGCAAGGGATGGAAACTCGCGGCAGACGGTGAGATCGGCTTGAAGGGGCACATTCCCTGCGCCACGATGGGTGGCATGAAGGCGCGCGGATTCGCGGGAGGCGCCGCGGGTGTGTACCAGGCCGTCGAAGCGGCGCTCCAGCTTCGGGGGCAGGCAGGAGCGAACCAGGTGGCAGGCGCAAAGTATGGGCTGATCCAATCACTCGGCGGGCCGGCATCCACAGCCGTGTCTCACATCCTGCAAAGATTGGGCTAAACAATTAGCTGGTGGGCAAAGAAATTCAAAGTGCCCATGTTGCGCTTTGAGAAGGCCCGGTCACCAGGATTATATGAGTTTTATCACTTGTTTCCCGGTTGAAAATCAGTATAATATTCTATAACAAAATAGAATAAAAATTGTGCAAAAGATCACATTTACAGGAGGTGAGGCATAAGCTAAGGATCGTTTCCAAAGTTTCAAAAACGTGTAGAGGTCAGAGGCGTTGAACCAAGTGCTTACTGTGACCGGCCAAAGAGTCTTGGCTGGTACAGGGATGGGCACCGCGCACTTGGAGAGCCAGTGGTGCACCCGGCTATCCTCAGGTTTGCTGGGTGTATTTTTTTTTAAATTCAGCCATTTGATAACCAATATGGAGGAAAACAAAATGGATACTCGAACCAATATCTCAAGGGGGATTTGCCTGCTTTGGTCGTGGATCTTGGCCTTGACTTTGGGAATTTTCTATACCCAAACCGCCGGGGCTTTGGTGGGGAATACTTACTATGTTTCGACATCTGGCAGCGACAGCAACGATTGTCTCTCGCCAGCGACCGCCTGTTTGACAATCCAGGCAGCCATTGATAAAGCCAGCGCGGGCGATACGATCAATGTGGGAGCAGGCGCCTATACGGAACAGCTCACCATCAGCAAGAGTCTTCACATCGTCGGCGCGGGGGTCGGCTCCAGCATGATCCAGGCGCCCGGCTCTCTGCCGGCTTCCAGTCAACAAACTTCCGCCATCATTATTATCAGCGGCAGCGGCGTGAGTGTGGAACTCGATAACTTTACCGTAACCGGGCCTGGCCCGTCCGCCTGCGGCAGTATCGGCGCAGGCATCCTTGTGCGCGATGGCGCCAACGCGCACATTCACGATAACACCATCCAGGATATCCGCGACTCAACCTTCAGCGGTTGTCAAAACGGCCTCGCCATCATAGTCGGCCGCCAAGCCTGGACGACCAGCGGAACAGCGACCATTGATCACAATACAATCATCGGATACCAAAAGGGCGGCATTCTCGTTGACAACACCGGCTCGGATGCGACCGTCTCGAATAACACGATTACCGGGGCCGGCACCACGGATGTTACCGCCCAGAATGGGATTCAGATCAGCCGCGGCGCGACCGCGACTTTGAGCGGAAACACGATCACCGGAAATAGTTTCCATCTCACTGGCAACACCTGGGATTGGGGAGCCACGGGGATTTTGCTCTACCAATCCGGAGCAGTGACCCTCTCTGGCGGAAACTCGGTTTCGGGTAACGATCAGAACCTGTACAAATTCGGTTCAACGGCCACACTCGCTCTGGGGGCCGAGACGCTCGGGGCATCCCCGGCGCCGGCCGGGATGGGCTTCGATATAGTCAATTACGACCCCCAGCCCATCGACGCGACCGGCGTTACCTTCACTGGCGCGGTGGATGGCTTTGCCATTGAGGATCGCGTCTACCATGCGCTGGACGATGTGACCCTGGGCTTGGTCACCTGGACAGCAAATAATGTATACGTTACACCTAGCAGCGGCAGCATCCAACGCGGTATTGATGCCGTCAGCGCCGGGGGTACGGTTAATGTGTCAGCCGGAACATATGTGGAAGCGCTGAATATTACCAAAGCCATTACTCTACAGGGCGCGGCTGAAGATACCACTATTATTCAATCCCCGGATACCATCACAGCCTGCTTCAGTACCAAAAAGCCTATTGTTTGCGTCAATGGGGCAGATGCCACGATCGCGAAATTAACGGTAGATGGCCTGGGCAAAGGAAGTAGTAATTACCAGTTTGTAGGCATTGCTTATTACAATGCCGGCGGGTCCGTGGACCACGTCAAAATAACCGGAATACGGGAAACTCCTTTGAATGGCAACCAGCACGGTGTGGCCTTATACGCCTACAATGCCGATAGCACCGCCCGAACCCTGACTGTCAGTAACAATACCATTTTGGACTACCAGAAGAATGGTATGGCTCTCTCCGGGAACAACCTTACGGTGGATGTGACCAATAACACCGTCACTGGCGCGGGGCCTATATCCAATCAGGCCCAGAATGGCATTCAGGTTAGCTACGGCGCCGGCGGTACGGTCACGGGCAACACGGTCAGCGATAATTTCTGGACCAGCACCTACGGAGGCACCAACGATCCGACCAGTGATACGAATGCCGATGGCGCATCAGGCATCCTGCTCTACGAAGCCGGGTCAACCGTCGAGGCAGCTAATAACATGCTTACCGGAAACCAATTTGGCGTTTGGAGCGTTGCATCGCCCAGCCTGAACATCCATAACAACTCCTTTACCGCGATTGCCCATACGGGAAGTGGTTATCCTACCGGCGTGGCTATCTGGGATTCGGATCAATGGAGTTCTTCAGAGGTAGGCACCAATGCGACCATAAACAGCAACACCTTCAGTACAAATGACTACGGAGTCATTGTAAGGGATTATACGGCGGGAGGCGCAGCGCCCGCTGTTACCGCGCATCTCAACGCTTTCACCGGAAGCGCGACCGATGCGGTCTGGAGTGATGTCACCGCGGATGCCACCAAGAACTGGTGGGGAGATTCAACCGGTCCGTCAGGATCAGGTTCCGGTTCCGGCGAAGCAGTTTCTGCAAATGTCAGCTTCACCCCCTGGTGCGGCGACGCGGCCTGCACGTTCTTCAACCCGGCCCTGACCGTCTCCGGCATTACGGCCAACAATAAGGCTTACGATGGCGCCATAACGGCCTCGCTCAACACCGGCAGCGCCGCGCTCGCGGGGGTTGTGGCCCCCGGCGACGTTGTGTCCCTTGTTACTACTGGCGCAACCGGCGCTTTCAACGACAAGAACGTTGGCGTTGCCAAGACTGTCACCGTCTCCGGCTTGACCCTGAGCGGCTCGG
>JAKANW010000398.1 GCA_021823555.1 Chloroflexota bacterium | reverse complement strand
AATGGAATTTTGAACGGCGCACTATAAATACTGATCAGCCCAAACACCAGGATGATCGCAGGGACCACAAACGGCAACAGGGTAATAAATTCCACTACCCGGCGCGCTTCCGGCAATCGCAGACGTATCCAATAGGCCGTTGGGACCACCAACGCGATACTGACGATAATGGTCAACACAGCAAGGAATATGGAGTACCCAAACGATTTTATAAAGCCGGGATCGGCAAAGGCGGATTCATACGCCTTGAAACTCAGGACATCCCGTTCCATGCGCAGGGAAAAGTCCAGCGTGGCATACAGAGGCAATATAAAATAGAGAGCGCCCAGGAAAAACCATAGCCAGCTCCAAAGCGGAAACTTGCGCACCGCCTGTCCCTGTTCTGTTACTTCTGCTTCAGGTTTGCGAAGACTCATCTCAGCCACCTTTCCGTCCGACCCTGGAGCCAGGAATAACCGGCCAGCGAAACTGCCATGATCACTACCATCCCCATGGCCATGGCATAACCAAGGCCGGGATTATGAAGCACATCGCCGCGGATCTGTGCTCCAATCTGGATCGTGATGATGGGTAGTGCCCCTCCGGTCAGTGCGTAAGCGGTGGCATATGCCCCGAACGCATTTCCAAACAAAAGGATCATGGAGCCCAAAATGGATGGCAAAAGGATCGGCAAAGCAATATGCAGCCAGTATTCTGTGGAACTGGCGCCAAGATTCTCAGCCGCTTCACGCCATTCACGCTTCAATCCATCCAGCGCAGGCGCCATGACCAGAACCATCAACGGAAATTGGAAGTACATATACGTCAGGCTGAGGCCCAAAAAGCTGTATAGGTTGAAGCCGGCCTCATAAATGTTCAGGTGAAAAACATTCTTCATGATGAGTGTGATAAAGCCGGTCCGCCCGAGGGTGGCTACAAAAGCAAAAGCCAGCGGCACGCCGGCAAAGTTGGAGGCCACACCCGAAAACGTGATCAAGACCGAGCGGATGGAACGCGGAAGCCCGCCAACCGTCACGGCATACGCGAGCAGGAACCCCAAGACTCCACCGCCCAAGGCTGTAATTGCGCTGATCTGAATGCTAAGCCAGTAGGCTTGTAAGATGTAAGGTTGTTCGAATAGCTGTAAGATATTGCCAAATGTGAAGGCTCCGCTGGCAGCGGTAAAACTCCCCTCAAAAAGCCGCAAGGATGGCAAAAACAGAAAAAGGATCGCGAATAAGAAGAACGGTACCACACCAATCCAGGCTCGCCATCTTGCGGTCGGTGCATTTACCTTTGAAATTGGGAGAGTCGTCTGAGCCATATTCTGATCACCTCAATGCTTCGCTATTTGTAGCGAGGCCCTGCCGATTGGCAGAGCCTCGCTAGGAACCGACAAATTTAGCTTACTGACCGGATTGAATATTCGCGCCTACAACCGAATCCCAATTCTTGGTGATCAGGGCATTGGCAGCATTGAGTTGATCGAGGGTCGGGAAGACTGCACCGGAAACATCCGGCAGTTTGGCCGCGATGTCGGCTGGCACAACGCCGCGTGCGCGCAGGTCAGCTTCGCGGATCGGGTGGCAGTAGCCCTTCATCCAGATCAATTGGCCTTCATCGGAATAGAGGAATTCCATCCACAACTTGGCAGCATTCGGGTGCGGCGCGTAAGCGCTGATCGCCTGAACGTACACGCCAGCAAAACGGCCAGACTTCGGCACCACCAACGTAGCCTTCGGGTTGCCATTGAACGAATCGATGGCAGAGAGACCATTGTAGTCCCAGGTGATGCGGACCGGCGTCTCGCCCTTGGCAACCAAGCCGTTGTTCGAGATCAAGGGCACCAGATTGCCGGCGGCATTCAACTTCGCGAAGAAGTCGAGGCCGGGCTTGGGGTTATCCAGGGAGCCGCCATTCGCCAAACCGGCGGCGTAGACGGCCTGAATGGCCTGGTTGGAAGTGCGCGGGTCACCGGAAAGCGCAACCTGTCCCTTATAGGCGGGATCCAGCAAATCGGACCAGTCCTGCGGTACCTTCGGCTGAACGTCGGTGTTGACCAGGAAGGACATCACCCCGTAGTAATCGCCATACCAGTAACCATCCGGATCCTTGACCTCGTTGGGAATGGTATCCCATGTGGAAACCTTATACGGCATGAGCAAGTTTTCGGCTTTGGAAGAAGTTCCAAACGAGAAGCCAACGTCAATGACATCGGGGGCCTGTGGGCCTTTGTTGTCCTTATTGGCCTTGATCGCCTCGACTTCGTCGCCGGAGCCGCCATCAGGATTCAATTCATTGACCGCCAAGCCGTATTTGGCCTTAAAGGTGTCAATGGCCTCACCATAATTGCACCAGTCGTGCGGAAGGGCAATGGTTGTGAGGGTGCCTTCCGCCTTAGCGGCCGCCACCAGGGCGTCCATGCCAGAAGCGGCGGGCTGCGTCGCGGTGGGTGTGGCTTTCGGACCGCAAGCGGAAAGGACGGTTACCAGTACGATGAGCATCGCGAACAATTGGTACGTGAACTTGTTGGTACGCATTTCTCTCTATCTCCTTGAAAAATTTGAACTCGGAACTAGCACCAGCACGTAATCAATTTAAATTTTCTTGGCACCTCCTTTCACAACCAGAACGATTGTAGCATTATCAATAAGGCAAGTCAATTTGACAGACTTCGATAACGCTTGCCTTAACCAATCCATAACAGAGACGCTTCACGCGTGACCTTGGCCGGGGCGCGGCCACCGGGCAATTTCCGCGCCCTAAGCCAAAGCCCTCACCTACTCCACCGGGATTTCCTTGTAGACCTTCGAGATGTCGATGCCTTGGCGTTGACGATAGGCGCTAAAGCCAAAGTAAATAGCCAGCGCCACCCCGTAGTTCAGCACCATGAACACCATCGAGCTGACATTCGACCAGCCAATGCCATACATGCCCACTGCAGGAAGCGCATCTGGCAACACGTGCGGGTCCCAGAACCACTCCACCAACAGCCAGTCCAGGAAGCCCATGAAGACCAGGCCAGAGAGAGTCACGAGCGGCATCTTGCCATTGCTGGAAAAACCTTTGTAGACGTAGTATAGCATCCACAACAGCAATCCCGCATTGACAATCGTCAGCAAGCCAAGCAGGATCACCACAAACCACGTCATCCAATCCGCGCCGAGACTGCCCATACCGCCAATAATCGTCCACGCATAGCTGAAAGAGGTGTAGATCAAATACAGCGAAAACAGCCCAAAGACCGCCAACACAATCCAACCCAACCAGGAAGGTACATTGAACTTGGCGATGGGCGAGCCATCAAAGACGTCCTTGGAGCGCCACGGCATGATCGTCGCTGCAACGGTAGACCCCAGGAAGGTGATAGCGATCACCACCGTGGCATCCAACGCCAGCGTCTGGAAATTGAAGATCTTGAAAGCATAGAGATAGGAAATGACGGCCGACGGAATGACCATCAACAACAGTGCGTTGACCGGCGTCTTCGTGCGCGGCTCGATCTTCGAAACCCATTCGGGCAACATGCGGTCGAGCGCGGCCGCAAAGATGACGCGCGTCGAGCTGAGGAACAGCGTGCCCGACCAGCCAAACCACCACAGGCTCATCAGCAAAACGACGATGAACTGAATCGCCGGGCTCTTCACCAGGAAAGCCGCGAACAGCGCCGGATACGGCCAGATTGGCACAGGCAATGGATCGGTGGTGTAGCCCCACGTAAAGTTCCAGAAAGCGCCGTTGGCTTTGTTATAAAAGTCCCAACCGAGCGTCTTCGAGATCAGGGCGAAGAATACCAGCGCGCCGATGGTTGTCACGATGATGGCGGCGGCCATGCCCCAGAAGTTGCGCTTGTAATCCGTGGCACCGCGCACTTCGCCGTAGAGGGTGGAACCCCAGTTCGGCCACAGGTTGAAGAACGTCAACATCGGGACGAGCGCAATGCTCACCGGAATAGCCAGCGGCCATAGCGGGTCGCCTACCGCGCCGGCCGCTTCGCCTGCCTTTGTGACGGCGGTGTAGGCATCCCCGCTGATACCGCCAAATTTGGGCGCAATCTCATTGAAATTGGCAACAAACGTATCATGGTTGCCAAACAAAAGCAGGCCGAACACCAGCACCAAGCCAACGACGCCGCCCCAGAAGCAAAACTTCTGGACACGGGCATACCACTTCATACCGATGGCAATATAAATGAACACGATCACACACACTGACAACATGCCCACGAATTGACCGGTGGCATTGGTTGTGAACCACAGCGCGGCATCCTTGAAGCCCAGGATTCCCAGTAGCGGCGTATAA
>JAKANW010000397.1 GCA_021823555.1 Chloroflexota bacterium | reverse complement strand
CATCTTTGCCGCCGGCAACGAACTCACGCGTGGACGGTTCGCCGTTCAATTCCGCTGCGCGCACTTCGCTGACGGGTTGACCAAGCGACTTGCTGAACTTCTGGCTCCCGTCCACTGCGTTCCAAATGATTAGCAGACCGTCTTCGCCGCCGGTGATGACCTCGCCATTGCCATCGCCATCGAGATCATAAGCGCGCATGCGGCGGATTTGCCCCGGGTTGTTCTGCCAGACGACGGCGCCCTTTTCATCATAGACAGCCAGCGAGCCATCGTGATTGGCCGCGACCAGATATTGCTTGCCTTGAATCACTGTGTTATCGAGGCCGCGCGATTCTTGTGAACCGAGAGTCGCCTTCCACAACGTTTGGCCGCTGGCGCTGAGGGCAAGCAGTCCGCCTGAATTATCGGCGAGTATGATCTCAGGTCCGGAGGGGAAATTGATAACTGCCACTCGCGAAGGGAATCCGATATCGAGAGTCTGGGCTAATGTGGTCTTCTGCCCCTTGCTGATGACATCCACCGACATGCCCGTGCCAACGTAATAAACGAGGATGTCATCCACGCCATCGCCGTTTACGTCGCTGAGTGTGGTTGCGGGCGAGCTGTAATCGAAGCTGAATTGCGTGTTGCCGTTGCCGTCGTAGACGGTGACGTTGCTTGAATTCTGAATGAAGAGATCGTCCTGACCATCACCGGTCAGGTCAATGGCCTTCATGCTTTGTGCACTGCTGTATGACTGGGACCACGTGGCGGCGCTTCCAAATTTTTCAGCGGTGACCAGGCCGCTGAATGCGAATACGCCCGCCACAGCCATGACGAGACAGATCAAAACGAATGCAACGATAAAGGGAATGATTTTGCGGCTCATTTATGCGGCCTTTCTTTGCAGGAGGGAATATGCAGAATGCAGGATATTCAGAATGTGTTCAGGTTCGACTTCCTCGAAGGGGGAACTGACGACAAAATTGATCATGCCGCCTTCGGTATCCAATTGTGCGATGGTGTATTTGCCCACATTTTGTCCCTGCCGGAAGTTGGGGCTGGGTACGATCTGGTAGGCCTCAGGGTTGACCACAATGCGCACCTTCAGTTGCTGGTCGTTGCCTTTCAACTTTGGCGGTTTCATTTTCATCTTGCCGCTGATGCGGCTGCGCTTCAAATAGGACTTGCGCTGCTTGACGCGTTGGATGGCGGAAAGGCGCAACAGATTGCCATCATACAGTTTGGCTTTCAAGTTCAACCACTCATCCCGAAAGTATTGCGTCGTACGTTTCTGCACGTCACTTGTCTCGCGAGCCACTTTGGATGGCAGCATGACGCCCGTCAGGTCGAGGTGACCAAGGAAGGTCGTGCCGGGCCGCAAATCGTCACGCAAAGTATAAAGAATGGATTTGGTATTAGCATAACGCGGGGGGAAAGCCTGCGAACGATTCTTGCGAAGGCTGAAGGCCATCACAAAAGCCGCGATCCACATCACGACCCCGCCCGCAGTGAAGACGAAGGAAAAGTAACCCAGGAGGTCGAGCACTCCATCCAGAAGAATCAACCCCACGCCGCCCAAATAAATGAGCAGGGGCATCCACCACCAGCGGTCGCCGGCCACCTCTGTTTTTTGCACATCCGCGACGAGCCGGTCCATGCCTTGCAAGATATTATTGGGTTTGTCGGCCAGTGTGAGAAAGACGGGAGTAAAATCTTTTGCAGCCGCGGCCGTTTTGGCCGGCGGCTTGCGGCGGCTTATGCTGAACAGCACGAAAAACAAAATGATGCCAACGCCGATAAAACAAAGAAATGCTTCCATGCAGTCTCTCCTCTTGAACCGTTTATAATTCAACCAATGACACGCGTTCTCTATACAGCTTTCGATATTGTACCAAGCCCCAAAGGGGCGTCAACGCACATTCTGCATAACCTGCGCGGACTTGCCAATGGCAATTATGACGTGCATCTTATCACACCAAACGACGGACTTCTACCCACCGAAGATACTATTGAAGGCGCGCGCATCACGCGCATTTCACAGGATTTGACCCAAAGTTTTCTCACCCGCGCAATCCACTTTGGCAGGGCAATTGCAGCACATATCGCCATATCATCCAATTATAATGTCGTGCATTATCGCAATGTTTGGGATGGCCTGTATCTGGCCCAGAACAAGAAACGCTTTGGGTATAAAACCCTCTTCGAGGTAAACGGCCTCCCTTCGATGGAGCTTAAATATCATTATCCCAGCATCGAGCCTGACCTGTTGGTGAAGATCAAGGAACAGGAATTGGCGACCCTGCATTTGAGCGACGCCATCATCTGTCCCTCGCACGTGACCAAGGACTATCTCTCGTCTCTGGGCGTGGACCGAGGGCGGGTGACCGTTATCCCGAACGGAGTCAGCCCCTCGGATTTTTCCCCGTCCCCCCTGCCTAATCGCGATGGCCGCGTTCCTGTTATGCTTTACATCGGGACGCTGGCCGATTGGCAGGGACTGGATGTGGTGGTCAAAGCCCTGCCGCACATCCTTGAAAAGCAACCGCTCCAGCTTCGCATCGTCGGGCGCGGACGTTCGCGCCAGCGCAAATTGCTTGCCAAGCAAATCCGCAAACTCGGCGTCGAGGAGCATGTCATCGTCCAGTCGGCGGTGCCGCATCATGAAGTCCCAGGGCTGATCGCCGAATCCGATATTTGCGTCGCGCCGCTTGGACTAAATGACCGCAACGTGACACAGGGCGCGTGCCCGATCAAAGTGCTGGAATATATGGCTGCCGGTCGTCCCCTGCTGGCCTCGAATATGCCCATCGTGCGCGAACTCGTCCGCGAAGATGTGGACGCATTGTTGTTCTCCTCGAACGACCCTGAAGACTTGGCGCGGCAGGCTTTGACTCTGTTGGGCGACCTCGACCTGTCGCAGCGGCTGGCTGAATCTGCCTCGTCGCACGCACTGACGAAATTCACCTGGCACGAGTCGCAGAAGAAATTATTGAAAGTGTATGAGAAATTGCTGGGTCCAGCTTGAAGCTTATGATGGCTGTTCCCGGGTCGCGCTGACGCCCTCGTATTCGAATTCAGCCTGTTGTTTTGCCTCTTCGAGCGTCTTGTGCCACGTGTCGGTCACGGCGTTCCATTCTACATCGCAACCGAATAGATAGAAAGCGTCTTCACCCTCATACTGACCGATGGCCAGCCCGGCTGCCGGTCCCATTAACACGCCTTCCACAAACTGCCTGCAGTTGCCCGTGTGTCTGTGTCTCCCGTCAATTGCCGTGTAAAGTATAACTTTCGCTCCCCCAACCGTTCCCGGTATGTTTTTCATGAATTCACTCCGTGTCGGCAAACTTTTGAAAACCTAGCGCGTCTGGTCGGCTGCGCGCCACCACCAGAACGTCGCGGCGAGACCGAGCAGGCTGGCGAGGAACACGATAACATAACTGTGCACTCCCAGCAATTCTGTGCGCGGCCCAGCCACCCCGCTAAACAGGCCGGGGACGGCCCACGGGAACCAGTCACCCCAGCCCAGGATCGCCGACAGGTTGGCCAGGAACAAGGTAAGGATGGTCCAGCCGAAGGGAGGCAGGTAGCCGCGCCCGCTGCTGGCCAGCAGCGCGACGAACGACATCAATGGAAGGGTCAGCGCGGCTGTGCCCAAAATATTCACAAAAGAGACCTGGAGTAGTTCGTTCGAAAAACCTGGGATCGCAACCAGCGTCCCGACCACCAGGCCGACGCCAAAGATGAGCAGGGTCACCACGAACGACCACACGGCGATGACCATAAATTTGGCAGCGACGATAGTATCTCGCGGCATCGGCAATGCCAGCAATTCCTTGACCGTGTGATCGGAAAACTCGCGGCCGAAGACCCAGATGGTGATGATGGAGAACAGAACCATTCCACCAGCGGCGACCGCCTGCGCCATAAAACCGAGGAAGGCGGGCCAATCGGCTGTGCCCGTCAGAAGTTGGGCTTTTGTGGTGATCAACCCCAGCGATTTCGCCGCTTCGGGATTTTTCAAGATGACCATGAAGAGTCCGCCTGCCAGCGGCGCCATGGAAAAACCGAGGGCCGTGAAAAATGGGACTTTGGAGCGACGCATTTTAAGCGTCTCGACAAACAGGGCGGCAGAGAAATTGTTCATTTGGCATCTTTCGTTAACTGCATGAAATGCTCTTCGAGATTCTGTTGTTGCACTGCGAGGCGGGTCGGCGGCGAACCCGCATTGACCAGAATGCGCGCCACTTCGTCAGGGTACTCCACGGCCTGTACTTCCTCCATCAGAATGGTTTCATCTTGAATCACAGTT
>JAKANW010000396.1 GCA_021823555.1 Chloroflexota bacterium | reverse complement strand
ACAGGTGAGATGCATGCTTTGCGTTTCGGGGAGAAAAAAAGGCTGGTCAGCCTTTTGATTTGGTGGAGCCAGGCGGGATCGAACCGCCGACCTCTTGAATGCCATTCAGTATTTCTCATCATAGCCATATATTTATCAATAAGTTGCGCCGCTTGCCAAAGCCATAACCTACCTCAATCTACTACACTGGCGCCTCGGTCGTTGCTGGCTCTGACACAAATTTGTCACACCCCAACACAGAAGCCAAGGGCCATGGATCTGCGCCGGCACGCTACCAACAGACCTGCGAAAAAACCCCAGGTCCGAAGACGTGGGGTTGGGATAGTCAGGTATATTGGGTATGGCTAAATTCCGGCCTGTACCAGCTCCAGCACCCCATCATTATTGATCCGGTAACTGCCATTGCCGTACGGGTCACGCAAGGCGGCAACAATCTCGCCGGCTGGCATGGACACCGTTCCATCTGGGAAATTGTCCAGAATGTCCAGCCAGGTGAGATCCACCTGGTCCTGCTCGCCAACAACATCCAGCGTGGGGGCTATGCCCAGCAGGCAGGCCGCTCGGAGCCTGTGTGTGCCTTCCAGGGCAAAATAGGTGTCACCACAGTCCACCACACGAATGATCGGCGTCCCCAGTTCTCGCATCTCCTCCGTCACCTTTTCCAGGTGCTCTTTGCTTTTAACGCCATGAATGCTCATTAGATAGCGATGCATCACGTCCTCCTGTATCGAATCTTTGCCGAATGCCGATCGCAGACAGGTTTTCGAACAAAGAAAAACCCTAAAGCCGAAGCAATAGGGTTGGGTGGGAGAATATTGAAACCGTATGGGTTACATACGGATCAACTTAGGGGATCGGTATCAAATGATACCGAGCCGATACAGCGATGGCCGGATGCTGCCATAAATGGCAACACCAGACACAACGCAGAAGATGACGACGAGCGCCATGTGAACCTCCTTGAGAATCTTGCCGTCAGGAGATATCAGACAGTTTTCCGATCACGCCGATGGACAGGTTTCCGCACGGGCCGGTGCCAAGAAGAAGAAATCCATCAAGTTACGACATCAAACCAAGATATCTCAGGCGATGGTTAAGATAGACGGGCGGCTGCACCCCGAAAATCGAAGCGAAGCGCTCTTTCCAAAAATGCTCCTGTTCATAACTAGATTGTTCCTGGGCTTCGCCCTGGAATTTCTCCATGACCAAACGACAGGCTTCAATCGGCAGCAGCAAATCGTCCGCAAAGGAACAGGCCTCCATTTCCACTGCAGCCAAAAAATGCTTGGCCGCTTCATTGTATTCCCTTCTCCGCTCCACGATGATGTAATCCGCACCGGGTTGGCAATGTAGGGCGTAGTGCCCCAAAACATGCGCCACCAGATAACGGTTTTCCAGCCGGTATGGGTTGTCGATGGGGTTCAGGCGTAGGGTCTTTTTGTTGCCAACGATTTCCAGCTTGGCCACGATCTCCCCGTCAAGATCGCCATCGAAACAGAGGCGGATGCCGCAATCGTCGAGAATTTCCAACAGGTTCACCGGCACAAAGGCTTCGGCAGGGGCGATTTCAGACCCCAGAGAGTTCAGGAATTGTTCAGCTTTGTTCATGGTGCTTCTCCTATCAAAAAAAGCGGCGAGTGCCGCGATAATTTCCAGAGAGCAGTACCAGACAGGTTTCCGCACAGCGCGGGGCTGCGGATGCCACAAAGAAAAACCCCGGTGCAAGATGCACTGGGGTTGGAGGGATCGAAAGGACTACCAGTACCAAGATTCGGCTGGCTGGATGGATCGACTGGCGGCCACGGCTGCAGAAAGCATCAATTCTGAACTAGGGCAAAGAAGATAATGGATCGTGCGCCCCTTCTGAAGATGTGAAGACCCGAAATCATCATTGGCCTCGATAATCTTTATGATTTTCAATGCCAAATCTCGTTCTAATGTGGTCGAATCGCTTACCAGATAGTCGCCCTCCAGGATGCTGGAAAACCCATCGTCGCAATATTGGTTATATTGATTGAGCGCCGCCCGCTTACGAACGTCTGAAAACGCAATAACCTGTGATTGAAATTGCTTAAAGACCAGCGCTTTCGGGCTAGACTTGCCAGCGAGCGTTGGCTCGGTACGCCGGACATATCCAAAAATACGCCGATCCGCGTGTTGTGCGACCATGACCATGATTCGAGCGGTGCCCATGATTAAAACCCCCAGTCTGTGGTCGGCATGGTCCTGATCCGGAAAATGTCTTCTCCAGACAGAGCCACATTGGGCATCAAAACGTCAGCGTCAGGAACCGCGTCCAGGTCTCCGGAACGAAGCAAGACGGCTTCGATATCATGAGGGAAAACAATCGCGTCTCCATGCTTCAGCAGTGTCTCACAGATTTTTTCCGCGACTGCTTTTGGCGGCAACACCCCGGATGCAGAGGCCGGGCGGGGCCGGTATACCAGCTCCAGAACCTTGGAAAACCTGCTCGCGTCGGACCTGGAGAGCTTTTCCTGGAGCGCCGTGATGGCCAACTTGGGAGAGCACTCGTTCGTCCCGACAATCCGTGAATCCAATATGCAATGAAAAACCGCTGCGAGGTCTTGTCGCATGTCGATGACGTGCCCCGCATATATTTCCTCTGCCGTATCACTGATTTGACGGGCAATGCGTATCGTATAGCTTTTCAACATGGTTTTTTCTCCTCGAAATGGGCGTGGACAGGCCACGGATGAATTTCCAGGGATGGGTACCGGACAGAAAACCGGACAGCGATCAAAGAAAAACCCCGGTGCAGGATGCACTGGGGTTGGAGGGGTCGGACTAGAAGGCCCAGGGGCTATCAGGTTTCATCCCCATCCGCGTTGCTGGATCTGGTTCTGGCACGTCTTCCGTGGTCTCCTCCTCGTCTTCCTCCTCCTCAGTGTCCATCCCAAAGGTGTTCCGGGCATGGAATGTCCAATCTATGTCCGTATCGGAAACCAATTCGCCGGCACTGTATTCCCGTGTGCCAGCAAAGCCACCGCCTTCATCCAGAAAGTGGTGCTCAAACTCCGCGCCGGGATACATCGCGGCCAGAGCGTCGATGGCCTCGCTTCCCGGGGACCAGGCCGTAGAATACGTGGCCTCGATGAAGGGCTCTGCCGGATCATTGATGCATCCCCAATAGGCGTTCCATTTGGTGCCCCAGTTCTTTTTGGCCCAATCGTACCAGGACCTTGCGTAATGGTTCTCCAGGTTGCGAACACCCTGAAAACCAGCCGCAATGACATCCGGGCACCAATCCAGCCCAATGGCAATGGCTGTAGGAATATCCAGATCCTCCGGCAGGGGATCGTCCGGATGATCCTTTGCCAGACGAATAAGGTGATCAAATTTTCCATTGAGGATATCCATTCCCCAAGCAATGCCTGAGCCCTCTACTGTATCGGCCAGATCTTTGGGCATCGGGATTATGGTGTCGAAATCAAGACACGGTTCTGTTTTGCCCTCTGGAACCCGGAAGTGCTTCGCCCGGATTTCGTCCAGAAGCGGCTTGGGCCCGGTGATGTTCAGAATATTGCTGGTGTGGTTCGGCATGGTGTTACTCCTTTCGAAAATGGGCGGAATGCCCGATAATTTCCGAAAGGGGGTAGCAGACAGGTTTCCGCACAGCACGGAGCCAGGCGGACCATCCGGCTAGACGGAGCGGCCGGGGGATTGCGGAGAGTGTTAATCGATTCAGGAAAAACCCCGCTACACATTGCACCGGGGCTTTTGGTAGATCTGCAGGCTTAGTGCGTGGTGTCCGGACCATCGTCAAGCTCGTCGGGAAACCAGAAACGGCGATCTTGTTTCTCGCGCTCATTCGACACCATCCCGACCCGCGCCAGATACTCCACATCATTCAGAATCAAATGATGATTGATATCAAACTGATACTGCTTCAGCAGCACCCGACGCGCGCCCAGCACAGCCTGGAACTGATTTAAGCCATTGGACTTGTGGGCTTTCACGGACGCGGCGTACAGGTGCAACAGCGAGGCCAACTCTTCCGGGGTCCTGGTGGTATCCGGCGGAACCGGCGCGGTCTGCTCCCTGAGCCCACGGTACCGGCGCTCGCATTCGATAAAATATTCGCGGGCTTCGTGTCCCCTCCGTGACCGCTCGATCATCGACAGGTGCTTGGCCATGTCGAGGGTCAGGGCGTATTCCGTGGTCTTCTGTGCCCGCGATTTTGCGCTCGCCAAAACGGGCGAGCGCAAACCTTCAAGGCGGATGTAATCATTCCCCTCCACAAAGCCCCACTGCTTGATCCGGTTTTTGATCC
>JAKANW010000395.1 GCA_021823555.1 Chloroflexota bacterium | reverse complement strand
CTCGTTTTCGGACGCGACAGCCGCGTCGACTCGTCCATCCACATGCTGGGCGTGGGTTTCGATCTCGCCGTGTTCTGGATCAACAACGAACTACAGGTGGTGGATAAAGTTGTAGCAGGCGCGTGGAAACCCGCCTTCTTCCCAAAATCCCCCGCGCGCTATGTGCTGGAAGTACATGCCAGCCGTATCCATGATTTCGAGATCGGCCAGGTGGTTGAGTTTCAGAATGCGTAAACGTTTCCTGTTTGTATTGACCATTCTCATCATGGTCACATCCCAGCCCGCATTTGCCCAAGGCAGCGGCCCGGTTTATATCGTCCAACCGGGAGACACACTCTCTTCCATCGCGGCGCGCTTCAACGTGACGCTCAACGACCTAATGACGGCTAACAACATCACCAATCCCAACATCCTGTCGGCAGGGCAACAGCTCACCATTCCAGGGTTGGAGGGAGTTACGGGCATCTTGGATACGCAGGTGGTCGGTTTCGGCGATTCGTTGCGCAGTCTCTTGCGGCGTACCCAAATGCCGCTTTCCTTGTTACAGAAACTCAACCATCTTGTCAGCCCAACCGAATTATATGTGGGTGCAAGCTTGATCATCCCAAAACAGGACAATGGCGAGCTGAGCGTCCACGCTGCGCCGCGCAAGGGAGAATCCCTGCTTGAGCTGGCTGTTCGCCAAGGCAGTGACCCGTGGACCATGGAGGCTATCAACGGTCTGGCGGGGTCGTGGGACGCGCTTCCCGGCGATTCGCTCTACTCCTCCACCGGCACCAGCGACCCTTCGATGGGCGGTCTCCCCTCCGCTTTGATAAGCGCAGATGTTAAAACCCTGCCGCTCAAACAAGGCGGCACAGCCGAGATCATCGTCAAGCCAGTGGATGGTACGACCCTTGGCGGCATTCTGGGAGATTATCCTTTGCATTTCTTCCCACTTGGAGACGGGAGCCAGGTTGCCTTGCAAGGAATCCACGCGTTGCTGGAACCGGGAGCATATCCGTTACGCATTGACGCGACCTTACCGGATGGGACGACGCAGTCCTACGAACAAATGGTGTTAGTGGTATCGGGAAACTATGCCGAAGAATCCCTTTCCGTTTCCACCGAGTTTGTTGACCCGACCGTGACCAAACCGGAAGATGAACAAGTAGCAAAAATCACCGCGCCAATCACCCCTCAAAAATACTGGCAAGGCCCATTCATTTTACCGATCTATGTGCCAGCGGACCAACAACCCTGCATCTACGATTGGTTCGGGATTCGGCGCTCTTTCAATGGAAGCGCATTCGATTATTTTCACTCGGGGATCGATTTTGGCGTATGCTTTGCGGAACATCCATTCGACATTTACGCTGCCGCGCCGGGAAAAGTTGTGTTTGCCGGCCCGCTCACTGTGCGCGGGAACGCCACCTTCATCGATCATGGCTGGGGAATTTACTCAGCCTACTTCCACCAAAAAGAGATCGATGTCTCGGTTGGTCAACAAGTTCAAGCTGGAGAATTGATCGGTCAGATCGGCGCGACAGGACGCGTGACCGGGCCGCATTTGCATTGGGAAATTTGGGTGGGCGGCGTCCAAGTTAATCCCATGGACTGGCTCAACGCCCAAATTCCTTAAAATCGTTACTTCCTCCCTGAAAGCGTGTTCCTATGGAAGGCGAAAATCAGCTATGGCCAGCAATACCTTGATCAACTACCTGAAACAAAGTGATATTTTCTATCAGTTCACTCACACGCAACTGGAACTGGTCGCCAACCTGTGCCAAGAAATTGTGCTTGGGGAGGGCGAGGTCATTTTCCGCGAAAACAGCGGGAGCAAGGAACTGTACATCATTGCACAGGGTGAAGTGGATATCCTGATCAGCCCATCGATGATTGGCGGCTCCCTTCGAGATGACAAGAAAGAGACCCGCATTGCCACGTTGCGCCGTGGTCAATCCTTTGGCGAGGTGGCATTAGTGGACGAAGGATTGCGATCCGCCACAGCTTGCGCCACCCAAAAAGACACCCGCTTGTTAATTATCCCTCGCGACAAATTAATCATGCTGTGCGACACCTACCCTCAACTTGGGTACCGTTTGATGTATAATCTTGCGGCAGACCTCGCCATGAAAATTCGCAATACAGATCTACGCATCCGCGAACAGCTGCTTTACAGACCCACCGAAAAATAAAATTGAAGAGCTTCAAACCTTGACCTTCGGCCTGATGTAATGTACGATTATTCGATAATTGTCAGACATTCCGCTTTAGGATAACGGGGCCGTGAGAGTTTGCTTGCCAGCAAATTCCCCGGCCTTGTTTCTAAAACAGTCACCGGAAGGAGGTGATGCCGGCAGAATAACGTTTTGCCAGCCAGATTCGCCAAAGACCCATTTGGGTCCAACCAATCCGACCTACCCATTTCGGAGGAGGAAGAAGAATGTCTAAACGTTTGTTTGCTCTGTTGTCCGCCTTGGTGCTCGCCAGCATGGTGTTGGCGGCCTGCGGCACTCCCACGCCTGTGGCCACCCAGCCCCCTGCTGCCACCCAGCCTCCCGCTGGACAGCCCACGGCCTCCCAGGCCCCAGCCGCATTTCAATGCACTGACGCCATCGGCTGCGTAACAATTGGTCCCAATGACCCCATCCACATTGCCTATTTGCTGGTTGTTTCCGGTCCAAACGAAACATTGGGCGTTGACTCCCGCAACGGTATTGAAATCGCCATTGATGATTCTGGCGGCAAGATTCTCGGCCACACCATTAAATTCGATGGTGAGGATGGCGGTTGCGATGCCGGTCCTGGTCAGACCGCTGGCACGAAACTTGCGGCCGACCCCACCATCGTGGCTGTAATCGGTACCTCCTGCTCGAGCGAAGCCCGCGCCGCAGAGCCTCTGCTCTCGAAGGCTGGTTTCGTGACTGTCTCGCCCTCCAATACTGCTCCTGATCTAACCGAAGCTGGCAACCCGAATAACTATCCGGGCTACCTGCGCACCGCCCATAACGACAAGGTTCAGG
Organism: Chloroflexota bacterium; assembly: GCA_021823555.1. The sequence continues at coordinate 1,294 of JAKANW010000395.1, read as the reverse complement.
GCGCGGTTGCGGCTCAGTATGCCTACAATGTTTTGAAGGTCACCTCGGCTGCCACGATCAATGATGGCTCGCTCTATGCCGACAAGTTGCAACAGGTCTTCTGCGACAACTTCACCCAAATGGGCGGCAAATGCACCAAGCAAAGCGCCATTGACCCGAATCAGACCGACATGTCCTCAGTGCTGGCCGATATCGCGACCGACAAGCCCCAGATGATCTATTTGCCGATCTTCCAGCCGGCTGGCCCACTGATCATCCAGCAGGTCCGCACGAGCAGCAACGCTGACTTCAAAAACATCTATTTGATGGGCGCTGATGGCTTGTTCTCGCCCGATGTGCCCAAGGGCGCGGGCGACTATGTGGAAGGCTTCCGCGTGTCTAGCCCACTGGTTAGCGGTCCGGCTTACGATGCCTTTGTCGCGAAATATAAGGCCAAGTTTGGTACCGCCCCGATCAGCATCTTCCATGCCCATGCCTATGACGCCTTCATGATGATCAAGGCTGCCATCGAGAAGGTCGCTGTGGTGGATCCGGATGGCACAATCCATATCGGCCGCCAGGCGCTGCGCGATGCGATGTACGCCACCAAAGACTTCCAAGGTCTGACCGGCGTTCTGACTTGCACCCCCACCGGTGACTGCGCCAATCCTGTCATTGGTGTTTATGAGTACCACAAAGGTCAGTATCCGCCCGAATTGATCTGGAAACCTGGTCAATAAGACTGCATTGGGAGGGGCGAGGCTCACCTCGTCCCTCCTTCCGATTCTTGGAGACAGGAGAATAAGATGTTTCGTGCCTGGCGTCAGCGTGTCACCTTTATCGATATTATCGTTTGGGCCATCGGGCTAGCCATTGGGGTCATTATGATTGTAGGCACCATCAAGACGCTATTATCGGGAAAATATGAGCCAAGCGTCTGGCTTGATCTCACGATTAGAGGACTTGCGCTCGGTGGCGTATATGCTCTCATCGCTATGGGATATACACTTGTTTACGGTATCCTGAAAATGATCAATTTTGCCCATAGCGAAGTCTTTATGAGCGGACCTTTTACAGCAGTATTTCTTGCCAATGCGCTGTCACATTCCGGCTATATGGATCAGCATCCTCTGTTAGGCATGTTGATGGTGACCGTTCTGGCTATGGTGGTCTCGGCTGTAGTTGCTATCCTCGTGGAGCGCATTGCTTACCGGCCATTGCGCAATGCGCCGGGCCTATTGCCTCTCATCACCGCTATTGGCTCGTGCTTCTTTTTGCAGTACACATTTCGCGGATTATATGGATCCGGTTTTGA
>JAKANW010000394.1 GCA_021823555.1 Chloroflexota bacterium | reverse complement strand
CGCGGCTCGCGCCCTGGCTGAGACGATCCTGGCCAATCCCCAGGCTCGAGCCTATCAATCCGCCATCCAAACCTTCGAAGATGGTCCCCAGGCCGTTGCGCTCGAAAAACGTTTCATGGATTTGTACGTGGAACTGATCGCCCGCCAGCAGAAAGGCGAAATCCTCAATCAGCAGGATCTGGCGCCGTTCTATACTCTGCGCAGCGAATATTATTCTCACCCGTTGATCGTTGCGCGCAACGACGCACTCGGATTGTTCAAGCCCCTGCTTGCCGACGCCGCCGAACAGATCAGTGTCCAGCTTGGGATCGATTTCACCGAACTCGCCCGCGCCGCGTAACATTCTCTGTCATTGCGAGCGGAGCGAAGCAATCTCACACATTCAGGTCATCTCGTCGAAAGATTGCTTCGAGCGCTTCGCGCTCGCGCAATGATGTATTACACAAAGGAGATTCTTATGTCCATCAAGATCGCCGCCGTCAGCGATGACGGCCAAACCATCAGCCAGCACTTCGGACGCGCCAAATACTACACCGTCCTGACCATCGAAAACGGGCAGATCATCGCCCGCGAGCAGCGCGAAAAAATGGGACACGCCCATTTTGCAGGCGAAGAACACGCCGAAGAAAACGACCCGCGCGGTCACGGCTTTGCTCCCGCTGAACAGGACCGTCACTTCCAAATGGCGGAAGCCATCCGCGATTGCCAATTCCTGCTGGCGCGCGGCATGGGCGCGGGTGCGTATTACAGCATGGAGCAGGTCGGCATCCGCCCCGTAATCACCGACATCGCCAATATAGATCAAGCCGCGCTGGAAGCTGCGCAAGGCGTCATCGTGGATCACAAAGAAAAACTGCACTAGGAGTCTTGGATGCTCTTGCCATTGTTGCTTAAAGGTTTGCTCGCCGCGCTTATCGTCGGCTTTGTGACCGCCTCCATCCAATCCTGGGTGGACCGTTTCTTCCTCGTCATCCTGCTGGTCCGCATCGTCGGCCTGCCCATTCAAGAGGCAGTCACCATCAACCTGATGGTGGTCTCACTGGCCGCGCTGATGATGGTTCTGCGGCAGACCGATGTGCTGACTTCCGTGCGGCAGGACTGGGCGCTGGTCATTATCTCGGCGATTATCGGCGCAGTGCTGGGACGCATCGTCGGGCTGAATGTTACTGCCCAAGTCTTGATGATTCTGCTCGGACTCTATGCCCTGCTGGCCGGCCTGCGTCTCGCCTTCATCCGCCCCCTGCCCGAAAAAGAGACGCGCGCCCATCCCGCCTGGCTGGCGCCGATTGCCTTTGGCGCCTCTCTGCTGACGGGCTTGCTCTCGGCAGGCGCGAAAGTCCTCCAGGTGCCGCTCTTCAACATCGCCCTGGGACGCCATCCCAAACAAGCCTATGCCCTCGCTGCCTTGAGCGTGAGCGTCTCCGCGCCGATTGCGCTGGCAACTCAAATCGGGTTAGGCGCCGCGCCCATTGTCAGTCAGGTGTTGTGGGCGTTGTATTTGTTTGTCCTCATCGTGGGCGTTGCCATCATCGTCCAGCGCTTCTGGGCCCCCAAACTGAATCAAGTTGTAACGTGGATTATCGCTCCCATCCTTGTGCTGGTTGGTATCCGCTTCTTGATGCTGGCATTGCAGTGACAAAAAAGAACTCCCATGAATCCCCATCCCAACAAAGCTATCGAAAACCGTTTCATCCTCTCCATGATTTTCACCGCTGCCATCCTAGTCGCCGAAATCATCGGCGGCTACTGGACAGGCAGTCTTGCCCTGCTCTCGGACGCGGCGCATGTTTTCATGGATGTCTTTGCCCTTGGGCTAAGTTACCTCGCCCTGCGCATGTCCGCCCTGCCCGCCGATGACCGTCACACCTACGGCTTTCACCGCCTGGAAGTGGTTGCCGCGCTGATTAATGGCGTCACCCTCGGGGCGATTGCCATTGAAATCTTCACTGAATCCTGGCATCGCTGGTTCAACCCGCAACCCGTCAAAAGCATGGAAATGCTGGTTATCGCTGTTATCGGGCTGATCGTCAATCTCATCGTGGCGTTCGTCCTCGGCGGACACAATCATGAACACGAGGAGGGCGAATCCGAAGCCGAACATGAGCGCAAGGACTTAAACGTGCGCAGCGCCTTTCTGCATGTTGTCGGAGACGCGGTTTCCTCGGTCGGCGTTATCGTGGCGGCAGGCGTCATCTGGTACACGGGCTGGCAATGGGTAGACCCGCTGATGAGTGTACTCATCGGCCTGCTCATCCTGCTCAGCTCATGGCGCGTGCTCAAGAGTTCCCTGCACATCCTGGTCGAGGGTGTCCCCGAGGGTTTATCGTTGGAAAAAATCGGGCAGAACATGGCGGAAGTGCCCGGTGTACAAAATGTCCACGATTTGCACGTCTGGAGCATCTGCTCCGGTCACATCGCCCTGAGCGCCCACGTTATCACCGATAACTTACCGCTGGCTGAGAGCGACGGCATCATGGCAGAACTCAAAGCCCGCCTCTCGAAATTTGGCGTCGAACACACCACCATCCAGTCCGAGTGCGTCGCCTGCGGACAGGGTGCAAATCTTTCAACCGCCCGAGCATAATCACTACGTGCTGTGCAAAGGAGTTCAGAATGCTCGATCTTGATCGACTCAATGTGTTTATTCAAGTAGCTGCCACTCAAAGCTGTTCGGAAGCGGCAAAGCGTCTGCATCTGAGCCAGCCAACAGTCAGCAAGCACATCCAGAATCTAGAGGCGGAACTCAACGTGAAGTTATTCGAGCGCGAGGGCGCGCAGTTTCGCATCACAAACGCAGGAATGACTTTGCTTCCCTGGGCGCGCAAGATGGTTCGCCAGTCCACCGAGGTGCAGGAGATGATGCAGTCCATGCAGGATTCCGTCGTCGGCCAGCTGCGGATTGCATGCACCACTACCGCTGGCAAGTATGTTTTGCCTCACCTGGCGGCGCGTTTTCACCAGCAGTACCCGGGTGTGCAGATTTTCATCCAGCCCTGCGTCCGGCAGGATATGACCGCCCGCTTGCTCTCCGAAGATGCTGATCTGGGTGTGGTCAGCAGTGAAGTCAAGGAGAACGATCTGGAATGCCAGTATTTCTTTACCGACCATATCTCCTTCATCGTGCCGGAAAAACATCCGATATCCAAACGCGATTCTATCGATCCCTCTGAACTGCTCGATTTGCCGATCATATTGCGCGAACCTTCTTCCGGCACCCGCCGGGTCTTGCAGTCAGAACTGGCGAAATACGATATTTCTTTCGATGAAATGAATGTCCTGATGGAAGTAGGCAACGCGGAGGCTATCGTCCTGGCGATTGCTGGAGGTATTGGCGTATCTTTTGTTTCGCGAATCGCATCAGCGTATGCGAGGGTGTGGGGCTGTGTCGTCGAAGTTAACGTGGAAGGATTGGATCTGACGCGCAAAATTTGCATCGCCCGCCGCAAATTATCGCATCCAAACCTGGTACGGGATGCATTCTGGGCGTTCATTCATGCGCCTGAAAACAAGGATGTTCTCTCCCTGCCTGAGGCGTAGAAAGTTCCATACCGTCCCGAAGAACTGAATGGCAGATGAATCTTGAATTGCGAGAGCCTTCGGGACGTTTGTATGAAAAAAACTGGAGCTGCGCGCGCAGCTCCAGTTTTATGTCGCAACTGACAGGGACGATTACAACTTTGTGTATGCCGAAATCGTCCTCTGAATGCGATTTTTTTATCGTGCCGGGTGTCTAACAGCTTTTCGGGGAACCGAATCACCAGTATCCTGCATCGGGCGGATAAACATAAAATAGGCCATGGTCCAGCCGCCAAGGATGATCGAGGCGCCGCCGAGGATCGAACCCAGAGACAGTTGCGGCACGCCGCTCAAGATGTGACCGATGTTGCATCCACTGGAGACAGAGGCGCCAAAGCCCATCAACAAGCCGCCCACAAAGGTTTGAAGGAGGATCTTGGGTTCCGGAGCGCGGATGGCAAATTCACCGGCAATCAAAGCCGCGACCAGCGCGCCCAGCACAATGCCGAGCACTTCCGCGCCTTCCCAACTAAGGGCTGTTACCTTGACCTTCTCTTCGACCACCGCCTGCCACTTGATGAGCGATTGGAAGATATTGACCCAGCCGCCGGTGATGCCGAGAGGATAATTGCGCCCGGCCGCCGCCGAAAGCGGGAAAGCCAGCATTCCGATCAGCCCAACCACGATGCCCGTCGGCATCCAGTTCCAGCCTTTTTTGAAGATGGCTTCGCCGAGCGACTTGGGCTTCTCGCCGAAACTCTGCGCGGCGGATTTATTGCGCTGGGCCAGC
>JAKANW010000393.1 GCA_021823555.1 Chloroflexota bacterium | reverse complement strand
CTCTTTGATGATCTCGCTTTCACGGATGATCTTAACGATGGGCGAATAGACTGTATCGTACCAATCGGTCACGGCCTCCTGCTCGGAGATATCGCGCTTTTGGTCAAGTCCCATGAAATAGCGATGGACTGCGATGTGCTCAAGCATACGGTCAAAACCATCCGGAATGGTAAGTTTTATGTTGACTCCGGGGCGGAGTTGGTCAAGCCCGCTGCGTTCCAGGAAGTGCACTTTGTCTTCGAGGATCTCAAGGTCTTCAGGCTTGAGGGTGGGCGTAATATTCACACGTGTGGCGCACTCACGGACTTCGGCGTCTATGAATTCCTGCCCCTGTTCACGGGCAACCGATACACGATGATGCCCGTCCACTACGAAGTAGACCTGGCCGACTTTGTAGAGCACGACAGGCGGCAAGCTGACATCCTGGTAAAAGGCGCGATTGATCGACTGCCAGCGTTCGGAGGTATCATCCTGGGTAGGCAGGAAGGCCCGGTCGAACTGATGATAGCGGTTCAGGCTGCCCGCGATCTGGTCGACGCGTACGGTCTGTACGCCACGATAGATAGGTCCACCAATATGCAATTTTTCCTTGACATCATCATAGGAAAGCAGACGGTTTGGCTGGCCGGAAAGGGAAGTCCAAACGTTGTTAAGGAAGGCCTTGAAGCGTACCCGACTATAATCAGCGCGCACACGGGAGGAAAGTTCGTCAGTCATTGGATAGTTCGATTACTTTGTACGGATAGACATTTATGATTTTGGTCGGCCCGAATTGGGTGGCAGAGGCCGCCAAATTCTGGCGATAGAAATGGGTGTGACCATGAAAATGGTAGCGCGGCCGGGCAAGCCAAAGCAGCCAGTTCAGGGCATGCAGGCCGCGGTGAGCCTGGGAATCATCGTCGTGGATTCCAAAGGGCGGCGAGTGACTGATGAGAATATCGAGGGCGCGGCCATAACGCAGGCGGTTCCATAAGAGGCCGGGGACTAACGAAAAAGCACGTAGTTGGGCAGTTATCTGGTGATACTGGTTGACGCCATCCGGGCGATACCAGATACTCCCGCCCAGGCCGCCGATGAGAAGCCCTTTTACGCACGCCAGCTTGAGGTCCAGGTTGGAACCGCCTTCGGCGCGTGATTGCGGCCAGCGCTCATTGTATTCCGGATCATGATTGCCAGGCACGTAGAAGAGCGGCACGTTCAGCAAGGAGACCAGGTTTTCGAGGTACGAGTAAGGCAGATCGCCGCAGCCAAGTAACAAGTCTACCTCGCGGAATTGTCCGCTGGCAATCAGATCATAAATGCGATCCACCACCTGGTCGCTGACGGCGAGAATTTTCACGGCAGGTAGATTTTGCCGCAGAATATCCATCCTTGCAAGGCTATTTTTCACTGTGGATTCCCGGTTTATCGGGCTTGCAGGAACAAAAAGGGACCCAAAAGCAGCTGATTGCTATCAAAAATAAAAACCAAAGTGGTTGTCAATCCTGTCACTGCACACTATAATTTGTTAACTTCACAGAAAGCCGTGAAGAGGAGACTGCTCTGGAAACTAAAAACATCACGCAACCGCTGGATGGGGATGACCTATCATCTCGACGCCAGTTGCAATCCGGCACCACGCTGGTAAAACGCTATCACATCCAGGAGGTGATCGGCGTAGGCGGGATGAGTTCGGTTTATCGTGCCCGCGATCTGCACTTTCCCAACGTCGTCAAGCTCGTGGCTGTTAAAGAGATGATCAACATGGCGCCCGATCCTCTTGTGCGACAGACCATTGTGCATAATTTCGAGCGGGAAGCCAACCTGCTGGCTACGCTTAACCACGCTTCCATCCCGCGCATTTATGACTATTTTTCACAGGATGACCGTTCTTATCTCGTCCTGGAATTTATTCATGGTAAAGACCTGGAAGCCATCATAAGCGATACGAACGGCTTTCTGGCAGAAGAACAGGTTTTGAGTTGGGCCATCGAGTTGTGCGATGTGTTGTCTTATCTGCACAGCCATAAACCCGACCCAATCATCTTCCGTGACATGAAGCCATCCAACGTAATGGTCAATCACAACGGGGATATTGTTCTTGTAGATTTTGGTATTGCCAAAACATTCCAGGCAGGACAAAAAGGCACCATGATCGGCACCGAGGGGTATTCACCGCCGGAACAGTATCGCGGTGAGGCTACTCCCCTGGCCGACATCTATTCCCTTGGCGCCACGATCCACCACGCCCTCACCCGGCGTGATCCGCGTCTGGAACCACCGTTTTCGTTTGCTGAACGTCCAATCCGCCGCATTAATCCCAATATCTCGCTCGAGTTGGAAACGGTGGTGAATACAGCCCTGCAATACAACCCCAGCGAACGCTTCCAGTCCGCACAGGACATGAAAGATGCACTATACGGCGCGGCGCGGAAGACTGGCGCGCTTTCCAAAATCACAACTGCCCTGCCGGCGCAGACAAATACCATTAAGCCGCTGTGGACATTCAAATGCGAGGATGAGATACGGGGAACTCCCACCCTGCACCAGAATTCGCTGTACGTGGGTTGTTACGACAATAACGTGTACGCGCTGAACGCTGCGGATGGAAAACTCCAGTGGAAATATGCCACGGATGACGGCATCGTCTCCCGTCCAGCCGTGTATGATGGCAACCTCTTTTTCGGGTCGGAAGATAAGCGGCTGCATGTTGTGAGTCTCCGGACTGGAAAGGTAGTGTGGACCTACTATGCGGAAGGCAAGATACGCTCATCGGTGCGCATTTCTGAAGGGCACATCTTCTTTGGATCAGATGACCACGTATTACATGCAGTCAACGTAAACACAGGCCGCGCTACCTGGAAATTCGAAACAGCTGGCGCAATCCGTTCGACGCCGTTTGTCGCCAATGATCTGGTCTACGTTGGTACAGAGAGCGGCGATTTTTATGCCATCGGGTTCCGAGGGGAAATGAAATGGCGCTTTCAATCCAAACGCGGCATCACATCCTCACCCATTGTCAAGGGTCAGGCCGTCTATTTCGCGTCTTTGGATAGCACCCTCTATGCGCTGGATGCCAAGAACGGCTGGCCGCTATGGCGCTTCCGACTCGGAAAAGGATCACTTTCTTCTCCCGCTATGGCAGAGGATTACATCTTTGTGGGCGCAGCGGATGGGTTTATCTATTGTGTTGACATCCGTACTGCCAAAGAAGTGTGGCGGTTCCGTACAGACAACCAGGTCAGCAGTTCACCTGTCATCTTCAAAGACTCACTCTATTGCGGCTCGGTGGACGGCAATCTGTATTGCCTGGAATACCGCACCGGGCGTTTACGCTGGAAATTTGGAACCAAAGGCCCCATTACCGGCTCACCGCTGGTCTTCGACGATATCGTCTACATCGGCTCAACCGACCACAATATTTATGCACTGCTTGCCTGAGTGAGAAGGAGAATACGTGATTGAATTTTTTCGCAATTTATTAGGTTGGCCCCAAAAAAAGTCGGTAGCCGTGAATGAAACCACAACTGCTCCGCTTACGGATCATCAGATCCAATCCATTATCCAAAACCAAAGCCCGCGCTACGAATTGCAGCAACTGATTGCGGCGACAGGCCAGTCAGTAGGGAAACAACGCGAGCATAACGAGGACAGCCTGCTGGCAATCACCTCCACCATCGCAGGCAACACAGGCAGCATTCCCTTCGGCCTGTACATTGTGGCCGATGGCATGGGCGGTCATCAGTTCGGCGAAGTAGCCAGCAACGCAGCCATCCGCATCATGGCGGGGAACATCATGCGCGCCTTCCACTCCTATCTCTACAACTTGCCAACACAGCCCATGCAGGAGCCTTTGCAGGAAATCATGGAGGCCGCCATCAAGGAGGCTCACCGTTTTGTCCAGCGTGAAGCGCCGGGCAGTGGAACTACCGTCACCGCTGCATTGGTACTCGGCCAACAGGTGACGCTCGCCCACGTAGGTGACAGTCGCGCCTACTCCATTTATCCAGATGGACGTATCACCCCGATCACTCGTGACCACAGCCTGGTCAAGCGCCTCGAGGAACTCGGCCATCTGAGTCCTGACGAGGCTGCCAACTTCCCACATCGGAACGTTCTCATCCGCGCCCTTGGGCAGGGAGAAGTTCTTGAAGCCGACGTATTTACCATTCCCTTCCCACAATCTGGCTATCTTATGTTATGCAGTGATGGTCTATGGGGAGTAGTGGCCGAGCCGGATCTATATCGGGCCGTGACCGAATCGCCCAACTTGCAGCGCGCCTGCCAGAACATGGTGGAGGCAGCCAATATCGCCGGCGGGCCTGACAATAT
>JAKANW010000392.1 GCA_021823555.1 Chloroflexota bacterium | reverse complement strand
CATTTCGGCTTTGAAGAATTTGGCGTTGTCCCACAACTTGTCCACCAACTCGGTGGATTCTTCCAGCAGGTCAACTGCGGCGATACAGGCTGCTGCATCGGGCGCGGTCACCGCAGAAGAGAACAGGAACGGCCGCCCGCGCTGGCGCAGCCACTCGACGATGGTCGCGTTGCCGGCTACCACGCCGCCGACCACGCCAAAGGCTTTCGAGAGCGTGCCAACTTCAATATCCACTTTGCCATGCAGGCCGAAGTGGTCCACGATGCCGCGCCCGCCTCTGCCGAGCACGCCTTCTCCATGTGCGTCATCCACCATCAACAGGATGTCATACTTCTTCGCCACCTCGTACAGGGCGGGCAGGGGCGCGATGTCTCCGTCCATGCTGAAGACGCCGTCGCTCACGACCAGCGCGCGGCGGAACTGTGACAGGTTTGCCTTGATCTGCTCTTCGAGTGACTTGGGATCGTTGTGCTCGTAGGCGATGATCTTTGCCGCTGAGAGGCGGCAGCCATCAATGATCGAGGCGTGGTTCAGGCGGTCGGAGAAGATCACATCCTCCTTGCCCACCACGGCCGGGATGGTCGCCAGGTTGGCAGTAAACCCGCTCTGGAACGTAATCGCGGCTTCGACGCCTTTGAACACCGCCAGCCGTTTTTCCAGTTCCACGTGCAAATCCATTGTCCCGGCAATGGTCCGTACTGCTGCAGGGCCAACGCCGTATTTCTTCGTGGCCTCCTTGGCTGCCTCCACCACTTTTGGATGGTTGGCCAGGCCAAGGTAGTTGTTCGAGCAGAAGTTCAATGCCTTCTTCCCATCCACCACCAGCCAGGCGCCCTGCGGCGAGCCAATGGTACGGATGCGGTTATACAGACCGGCTTCTTTCAAGCCATCAATCTCTTTCTGGATCCAGTCAATTTTGGACATCGGTTTCTCCTGAAATGGTCATGTACGAAAGGTAATTAAATTATAGACCGAACAGGGGAAAACGGCTGTCATGTTTACCGGGTGATATTTATTATTGAACTGTTACGAGGAAATTTTTGCGCCTGTCGCCACCCTGATGGATCAGGCAATATTGTTTGGTTCCGCCGACTACTGGGAAAGAGCCGGAATTCACCACAGGTGAACACAGATGAAAAAGATTCTTGGGAATCGTTTATCAAGGATCAGTGTTTATCCTTGTTCATCTGTGGTTAAAAAAAAACCAGCCGGAAATGGGGGAACTTTAATTTGTAAACAGCGGCAGATGTCCTAGCGCAATGATGTGCATCCACTGGGCGCGGTCACCTTCGGTGAAGATGGCGGCCTCGGCAGCCACAGTCGCGCCGGATTTTTCGAGGATCATGCGCATCCCCTGCAAGGTCGAGCCGGTGCTGATAACGTCATCCAGGACGAGCGCCTTTTTGCCTCGCATCACTTCGCGATCTTTCTCATCCAGGATCAAAACCTGCGGCTGGCCGGTGGTAATGGACAGGGTCTCAGCTTTGATGGCATCGCCCATGTAGGGTTTGTAGGTCTTTCGCAGAACGACAAACGGTTTCTTCGTCTCCACTGACATGGCATAAGCCAACGGGATGGATTTGGCCTCCGCTGTCACCAGCACGTCGTATTGCACATCCTTGACCTTTTGGGCCAGTTCCTTCGCGCAAGCCTGGACGAGTTCCGTGTCACCCAGAATATTGAGCAGGGCGATCTTGAGACCGGGGGCCACTTCAAAGAGTCGCAATTCACGCTGCAACCCCGCGATCTCGACCGAATAAGTTTCACGTTCGGGCATACTTTGCCTCCGAGGTGTGTTATAAAGCGGGGCAAGTGTATCACAACTGTCATACCCCGTACAACGCACCGAGGGCGGTATAATCCTCGTTGTGCTTCCCGATCTGCGACTGAACGATCATCTGCGTCTGCGCAAACCACATCCCTGCGGTTCCTACGAGTGGACCGTCGTCCGCCTGGGAGCGGACATCGGGCTGGAGTGCAAGGGCTGTGGGAGGCGCGTCATGCTCACCCGCCGCGAACTGGCGCGGCGCATCAAAACCAACCTGACCCAACACGAAGATGAACCCGACAAATAAAAAGCCGCACATCCTGTTCCTGTTCTCTGACACCGGCGGGGGACATCGCTCCGCCACCGAAGCCATCATCGAGGCCTTGCAGCTCGAATATGGCGACGCCTTCACCACCGAGATGGTGGATTTCTTCAAAAGTTACGCACCCAAGCCTTTCAACAAAATGCCCGACTGGTATCCGGAGATGGTCAAAGCTCCGAGCCTGTGGAATGCATCGTTCTATGCCACCGACGGACGCGCCCGCGCCCGCGCCATCACCACGGCTCTCTGGCCGTATGCCCGCCACGCCGCACGCGCGCTGATGCGTTCGCATCCTGCCGATTTGATCGCCACCGTTCATCCCTTTGCCAATACGTTTGCCCTCAAGGCTCTTGGCCGGGAGCGTCCCCCTTTCATCACCGTCGTTACGGATATGGTCACCACCCACGCCCTGTGGTTCGACAAACGCGCCGACCTCATCCTCGTCCCAACCGAGACGGCACGCCAACGCGGCATACGCTACACCATGAACGAGGAACAAGTCCGCGTGGTGGGATTACCTGTGGCAGACCGCTACTGTGTTCCGCTGGGCGACAAGCATCTTTTGCGTGAAAAACTTGGCTGGCCACAGGACAAGTCCATTGTTTTGATGGTGGGAGGCGGGGAGGGGATGGGGCCGCTTGGAAAGGTAGCGCGCGCCGTGGACGAATCAGGCCTGGACCTGGGGCTGGTCATCGTGACCGGGCGGAATCAGCGCCTGAAAGCGGCTCTCGAGTCACTGCCCTGGGAGAACCCCACGTTCATTTACGGTTTCATTCGCGAGATGCCCGACTTCATGCGCGCCGCTGACTATCTCGTAACCAAGGCCGGCCCTGGAACGATTGCCGAGGCCCTCAATGCTGAGCTGCCTATCATCCTGTACTCAAAGCTCCCTGGCCAGGAAGATGGGAACGTGACTTTTGTAGAAGAAGAAGGCGCCGGGGTGTGGGCGCCCACACCGCAACTGGTGGTACGGACTTTGACCCGCTGGATCAGCCGTCCGCGCGAGAAGGCGCGGGTGGTGGAGAATTGCCGGCGTGTGGCCAAACCGCAGGCGGCGCGTTTGATCGCACAGGCGATCAACGAGTTGTTACAGAAAAACGGCGCTTGAGCGCCGTTTTCTTTTACCTGCCGTATTTGGTCCTGCACTCCTCGCACGGACATAAAGCCCGCAGGTAGTGCCAGTTGTAGATGCCGTAGTCGTGGCTATCCTCCCAGACAATGGTCAAGGCGTAAGAGCCGACAGCCACCACATTGCTGATCCGCGTGGCGGGAGATTCCTCCAGGCGGGTCTCGAACACCTCCGTGTCCGGCTCGGATTTCATGTTTTCATGCCCGCCGCGGCACGAGGCGCACGGACAGGCGGCGCGCAGCAGTCCAAAAGGATAGACGCTGGTATGCCCGTCATTCCATGTGATGGTAAATTCACGGGCGGTTTTGTTGGCTGTAATGCCAGTGGGCTTTTCGTTCATTCAATGATCTCCATTTTTGCAATCACTCGCGCTTCGTCTCCGCTCACCTGTGCCTGCGCCCCGGTGCAGGCAGCGCGAACGCAAATGATTTACGGCGAGGGCACCACCGACAGGAAATCGGCGGCAGCCCAACCGGCGCGGGTCTCGTCGTACGGGGCAACCAGATACCACCAGGTATAACCATCCAATTGTTTGGGGCCGTCGTGCACTTGATAAACTTCCTGATCGTAGCCGAGGAAGAGTTGGTCGCTGGTCAGGCCGGGAGCGGCGCGCAAGCGCAAACCTTCGCCCTGTGTGCCAGTGATCTGTACGTAAGCGCCGATCTCGATCTGTCCGGCGGGCAGGGTGGGCGTCACATTCGGGTCGAAGGTTGGCGTGGGCGGCGCGTTGGGGGTATGCGTCGGGGCGGGGATGACGGTCAGGTCAGCGGGAACAAACCCAACGTTCGGCGCGAAGCGGGGCCTTGTCCAACCGATCAGAACCAGAGTCAGGACAATCAAAAAAGCTGCAAATATAAATGCGCCGAGGATGACCCAAAAATTGAAAAGGGAAGGGCGGTTCATCTTACTGGATTCTGTAACAGGTGTATGGATTTGGGCGGCATCAACACTTTGAGCGCCCTGGGCCGGATGGTGATCTCAGCCTGTGTGCTGCCGAGCATGGGTTCGCCATCCATTTGCAGGGAAAAGGGCAGGTCCGATTCGATGCGGGCAGACTGGAAGGGCAGGCGGCGCGCCTGGTCAGAAGTGAGGT
>JAKANW010000391.1 GCA_021823555.1 Chloroflexota bacterium | reverse complement strand
GCATTCATGAGGCCGTATTGGATTTTGCGCGTAAGAACAACATCACCAAAGTGGTCATTGGCAAACCGCTGAAGCCGCGCTGGCAGGAATTATGGAGCGGCTCCATTGTGGATCAATTCGTCTACACCAGCGAGGACGTGGATGTGTATGTGATCAGTGCCGAGATCGAACCCCAAAAGAGCATTCTTCCTGGCGCCTGGCAGCCCCATCGCCCACTCCAGCGTTACTTGCTCAGTCTGGGCCTGGTAGCTGTTTCCACCCTGCTTAGCTTTTTTGTGCGCGGACAATTGGAACCCGCAAACCTGGTCATGTTGTATTTAATGTCGGTGGTTGTCTCTGCCATTTTTCTCGGCCGTGGCCCATCGCTGCTGGCGGCGGTGGCCAGTGTGCTAGCCTTTGACTTTTTTATCATCCCGCCTTATCTCACTTTTGAAGTCAGCGACACGCAATACATCCTCACGTTTGCCGTTCTCTTTATTATCAGCCTGGTTGTCAGCTCCCTGACCGCCCGCGTGCAGGAACAAGCCGAGGCGGCTATCCAACGTGAAAAACAAACCTCGGCCTTGTACAACCTCAGCCGTGATCTTACCTCCGCCACCGACCTGCAACAAGTAGCGCAAACGATCATCCATCAAATTGAGCAGGCGTTTGGACGCGAGGCGGCCATCTTCCTGCCAGAGAACGAACAGCTTCGTATGTTTGCCGCCTCCCAAAACTATGTTCCCGAAGCCAATGAATTGGCAGTGGCCGCCTGGGCGTACGAGCATCGCGAACCGGCCGGACGCGGCACCGATACCCTGCCGGCCGCCTCCCTGCGCTGCCAGCCGCTCAAGACCGCCAATGGAATCGTGGGCGTGTTGGGCATTCACCCAAAGGATGGCGGAAGCATGCTTACTTCAGAACAACGCCAGATCCTTGCGGCGTTTGCTAGTCAGGCCGCTTTGGCCGTCGAACGCGCTGGCCTGGTGGAGCAGGCCAGCCGGGCCGAGCTTTTACAAGCCACCGAAAAACTACAAACAGCCCTGCTCAATTCCATTTCCCATGACCTGCGCACCCCGCTCGTGGCCATCACCGGCGCATTGACCAGCCTGGACGACCAGACAGAACAACTGACGGAGGAGAATCGGATCAGCCTGATCGGCACGGCGCGCGAAGAAGCCGACCGTTTGAATCGGCTGGTTGGCAATCTGCTTTCGATGACGCGTATCGAAAGCGGGGCGATCAAACTTCACCGCGAACCGGGGGACGTTCAAGATGTGATTGGCACGGCGCTGGAACAGCTTGGCAATCGCGTGGAGCAGCATGAGATCAAAGTGAACATCCCCAATGATTTTCCGCTGGTCTCCATGGATTTCACGTTGATGGTGCAGGTGGTGATGAATCTGCTGGATAACGCGGTCAAGTATTCGCCGGTAGGCTCGTTGATCGAAGTTTCTGCTTTCACTTCCGATGACCAGGCTCGCATCGAAATAGCGGACCGCGGGGTGGGTATTCCGCCCGAAGATCTTTCCCGCGTCTTCGACAAGTTCTACCGCGTTCAGCGGCCGGAAAATGTCAGCGGGACCGGCTTGGGACTTTCGATCTGCAAGGGAATTGTGGAAGCGCATCGTGGTACCATTGCCGCACGCACCCGGGACGGCGGTGGTACGATTTTCGATGTG
The DNA here is from genome assembly GCA_021823555.1 of Chloroflexota bacterium. The sequence continues at coordinate 2,664 of JAKANW010000391.1, read as the reverse complement.
GAGCTGCCCCTAGACGGCAAACAGGAAATGATCCATGGTTGATCCAGTCCAACGCGTTTTGGTGGTTGACGATGAAATGTCCATTCGGCGTTACTTGCGCACCGCGTTGAGCGCGCAAGGTTTCACAGTGTACGAAGCCGCCGATGGGCAGGAGGCGATCAATTCCGTGGTGACGAATCATCCGGATATCATCATCCTCGACTTGGGATTGCCCGACATTGACGGCACGGAGGTGACGCGGCGTGTGCGCGAGTGGTCCCAAACTCCCATCATCATTCTGTCTGTGCGCGAGGCGGAAGGCGATAAGATCGCCGCGCTTGATTCGGGGGCCGATGATTACCTCACCAAACCCTTCAGCACGGGGGAATTGATGGCCCGGATGCGGGTGGCGTTGAGACGGTTGGGCAACAAATCGGATGATCCCATTCTCAAGACGGGCGGCCTGCAAATGGATGTGTCGCGCCGACTGGTCACCGTGGATGAAACGCCAGTTTCCTTGACGCCGACCGAATATGAGATTCTGCGCCTGCTACTACAAAATGCGGGCAAGGTGTTGACGCATCATCAGTTGCTTAAGCAGGTTTGGGGTGTAGCGTACGAAACGGAAATGCACATTTTGCGGGTGAACATCAGCAACCTGCGGCACAAGATCGAACCCGACCCCTCCCGCCCAACTTATCTTCTCACGGAGCCGGGAGTGGGGTACCGCATTCGGGTGTGAGATTCTATGCGGACTATCTGTGCGGATTGCCAAACCTCCTGATTTTGACGTAGAATTCCAAGTTTTCGTCATAAATGATGGAATGTGGAAATAATCCGGTATAATCCGGCCACTATGGAAGAGCGATTACAGAAAATTTTGGCGCAAGCGGGCTTGGGCTCGCGGCGCGATTGCGAAGAATTGATTATAGCCCAACGGGTGCGTGTAAACGGCGTGGTGGCAGTCATTGGACAGAAAGCCGACCCGGCGGCGGATAAGATCACTGTGGATGGCAAGCTGTTGCCGAAAGCAGAAAAGCTCGTGTACATTGCGTTGAACAAACCGCGCTTTGTGCTTTCGACCGTGGAAGGCGAAGAGGATGACCGGCGCGAGACGGTGCTCAACCTGGTGGCGGATAAAGTACATGAACGCGTCCATCCGGTGGGCAGGCTGGATCTCGAGTCCGAAGGCTTGATCCTGCTTACCAACGACGGCGACCTGACCAACAAGCTGACACATCCGCGCTATGGGCACCAAAAGGAATATCACGTGCTGGTGGCGCGCCGGCCAGACGATGAGCAGATTGCGGCGTGGCGGCGCGGAGTCATTTTGGAGGATGGGTACAAGACCGCCCCGGCGGAGGTGCGCTTCATGAGAACGCAAGGGAAGGGGGCGTGGCTTCGGGTGGTGATGGGCGAGGGACGCAAACGTCAAATCCGCGAGATTGGCGCACAGCTCGGTTTACCGATCGTGCGCATCCTGCGGGTGAGAATCGGCTCGTTAAGGCTGGGCAGCCTCAAACCACGCGAGTGGCGGCTCCTGACGGAAGCGGAAGTGGACGCGTTGAAGCATCCCGAAAATGAAGAGCCAAACAAGCCCGCGCGCGCAAAATCCAATTTCAGAAAACGAAGACCGGCCCGATAGGCCGGTCTTGTGTTTGGCGATGCAATGCAAGCGCACTGCTAAACTTCACGAATATCCCAAATCTTGGTCACAATATCGCTGATAACCTTCTTGACTTTATCTTTGGTCATGCCGTTGACTTTGAAGGTGACCACGCGGGTGTTGACATCTTCTCCCACGAACTGCCCGAAGGCGATGAAGTTGCCGCCCGCCTCGGTGATGGCATGAGTGACTTTGGCCAACATGCCAGGTTTATCTTCGATCAGGGCTGTGACGCGTACACCGCGTTCACGCGCGCCCATCAGCTCGAGGAACAGTTTGAATAGGTTGGTTTCGGTGATGATACCGACCACGCGTGTGCCTTTGATAACAGGCAGGCCGCCGATCTTGTTGTCAGCCATGATGCGCGCAGCTTCTTCGATGGGAGTATCTTCGCTGACCGTGATGACTTCCTTCGTCATCACTTCCGCAATAGTGAGCTTACTGAGCAGGTAGTTCATCTCCCACACGCTCAGTGTGGTGGCGGGGGAAGGGGATGCGTTGAGCAGGTCTGTCAGGGAAACAATGCCGACCAATTTGCCGCCCTTGATAACCGGAGCGCGGCGGATGTGCTCCTGTTTGAACAACGCCATGGCATCGTGGATGCTCATTTCGGGCGGAATAGTGATGGGCGGGCGGGACATGCGTTCACCGACTAACATAGGAACCTCCTGGGTTGGGGAAGGAAAAGTTGTTTGCGCAGAATTTCACAAATAGGATTATACATCCAGTTCTTCTTCCAAACGTCATTGAATCGGAGTGAATAAGGTCACGATTACAGCGGGGAACTAGACGCCCAAGTAGGCTGCACGGATATGTTCGTTTTGGGCCAATTGCCGGGCGGGACCTTCCATATCCAACTTGCCTTCAGCTAGCACGTAGCCATAATCGCTGATGGCAAGCGCCATCTGAACATTTTGCTCGACCAACAGGATCGTGATCTTTAGTTCGCGCAACTGCTTAAGGTTTTCAAATAATTGAAGCACGAGCAGAGGCGCCAGGCCAAGCGATAATTCATCAAT
>JAKANW010000390.1 GCA_021823555.1 Chloroflexota bacterium | reverse complement strand
CTGCACAGCCGACAGCCCGTGCAAGTCAGCGACACCGAAACCGACCCCACCTACACCATCCGCCGTTTGCGCGCCCGCACCGAGGGCTACCGCGCCGTACTGGCCGTGCCGCTCAAGACCCAACACGCGCCGCCCACGGCGTTGGTCGTCTTTCACCCCATGCCGCACATTTTCACCGAAAACGAGGTTCAACTGCTGGTGAATTTCGCCAATCACGCGGCCATGGCCATCGAGAACGCCATTCTCTTCGAGCGCAGCGACATGCAATTGCAGGAGCAAACCCGCCGCCTGGAGTCGCTCGTCCAATCACTGCACGATGGGCTGGTGCTCAGCAACCTGCAAGGCAAAACCATCTACGCCAACCGCCGCGTCGGCGTGATGGCTAATCTCTCGGCCCAGGAACTAGCTGGAATGCCGCTATACCAAATTTTGGAGCGCATCCTATCCCACTCCACTGAGACTGAACAAGCGCGCAAGGCCGCCCAACGCGTCTATGAGAAGGGCGGCGAGCGCACTGCCGATATTTCAATATTGGACAATGGCCGGACAATCTACCTGCGCCTCGAGACCTTCGATGTGACCGACTCGCGCGGGACACTGATCGGGCGCGGCCTGCTCTTGCATGACATCACCGCCGATAAGGAACTCGACCGGATGCGCGCCAGCCTGGTCTCCACTGTGTCGCACGAACTGCGCACCCCGCTGGCGTCCATCAAAGGCTACGCTACCACCCTGCTGGCCGAGGACGTGCAATGGGACCGCGAATCGCAAAATGAGTTCTTGAAGATCATCTCCGATGAGTCCGACCGACTGAGTGAGCTGGTCAACAACATGCTTGACCTCTCGCGCCTGGACGCGGGCGTCTTGCGCCTGGAGCGCGTGGAGTGCAACATCGAAGAGACCATCCAACGGGCGGCGAAACAAGCCCGCTTCGGCCGCGACCGTTTCGAGGTCCGGATGGAGCCGGGCTTGCCCCCATTGTATGCCGATCCGCTGCGGCTGGAGACCATCCTGCGTAACCTGTTCGAGAACGCCCTCAAATACGGCGGAGAGAACGCGGCGGTGCGCGTGGATGTCCAACGGCAGAATGGCAGTTTGCTGTTCCGCATCTCGGATGATGGGCCGGGCATCCCGCCTGAGGAAAGCGCCCGCATCTTCGAGAGTTTCTACCGCGTGGATGACGGTCTGACGCGTCTCACAGGCGGCGCTGGTTTGGGGCTGGCGATTTGCCAAGGGTTGGTACACGCCCACGGCGGCCGTATCTGGGTCGAGCCGCAGGACAAGGGCGCCTGCATTGCTTTCTCAATTCCGCTGAAACGCAGGGCCGAACTGCAAACCAATGCACATCGAAGGGAGAAGGCATGAATGTCACTGTTCTGGTGGTTGACGATGAAAAACCCCTGCGCGATTTTGTGCGCCGCAATCTTGAAGCACGCGGCTATAAGGTGGTCTGCGCTTCCAACGGGCTAGAGGCGCTGGCAATCTTCGAAAAGGAGCACGTCGATCTGGTGATTCTGGATGTGATGATGCCTCACATGGACGGTCTCGAAACGACGCGCCGCATCCGGCAGGAATCCACCGTCCCGATCATTATCCTTACCGCCCTGGGCGAGGAGACCGATAAGGTGCGCGCCTTCGACCTGGGAGCGGACGATTACCTCACCAAGCCTTTCGGCGTGGGCGAGTTGCTCGGGCGCGTCAAAGCCGTCCTGCGCCGCTCGCATTGGAGCGAGCCAGCTGCTCCCGCGGAACGCTTCACCCGCGGTGATATCACGCTGGACATCTCGCGTCACGAAGTGACCGTGCGCGGCCATCCAGTGGAATTGACTCCCATCGAGTTCAGCCTGCTCCTGTACCTGATTCGCCACGCGGGCAAGGTGCTCTCGCACCGCGACATCCTGCAAAACGTGTGGGGGCAGGAATATGATCACGAGGTGGAATACCTGCGCGTGTACATGGGGCATTTGCGGCAAAAGGTGGAAATTGATCCGCTTAAACCCAAATATATTCAAACCGAGCGCGGCATCGGTTACCGCTTCGGGGAATAGCTGGGTTTTTCCTGCTCTCCAATGGGAAAGCAGGAATGGGGGGATTTTACGCATTTTTTATATTCTCCCCGCCTCTTTTTAGTCAATTTTTGCGTTCACCACTTAAAATGGAATCAGTTGCAGTGTCTCAGGCGACCTGCCCGACCGACCCCATTTCCATCCAAAAGAGGAGCATGTTATGAAACGTACACTGTTCGTTGTTTTGTCCGTGTTAGCGCTTGCCAGTTTCATCCTGGCCGCATGCGGACCCCAGGCCACTCCCACAGCCGCTCCGGTTGCGACCGAAGCGCCCACCCAGGCTTCTGCGGCTACCCAGCCGCCCGCCGCCACCCAACCACCGGCCGCCGCGGAAAAGACAGTCTTAATCGGTTTTACCGCCTCATTGACCGGCTCGCTGAACGTAGAATCCACCCGCCAGAACAATGGCCTTAAGTTGTGGATGGACCAGGTCAATGCCGCCGGCGGTGTCAAATTGGCCGACGGGACCGTGGTCAAGTTTGCTTCGAAATTCTATGACGATGAGTCCAACAAGGACCGCGTTCAAGAGCTGTACACCAAGCTGGTCACCGAAGACAACGCCGACTTTTTGATCAGCCCCTACTCCTCCGGCTTGGCGGATGCATCCGCGGTGATTGCCGAACAATATGGCAAGATCATGATCACCACCGGTGCGGCCTCTGACGGGACCTACCAGAAGGGTTACACCCTGGTCTATCAGGCCTATACGCCTGCCAGCCACTACCTGACCGGTGCGCTCGACCTGCTCGCCAGCCTGGATGCAAACGCCAAGAAGATTGCCATTGTCCATGAGAACGACAAGTTCTCCAGCGATGTCGCCGCGGCGTTGGAAAAGTATGCCACCGACAAAGGCTACACCATTGCTCTGAACGAAGGCTACGATACCGGCACCACCGACTTTGCTCCTATCATCAACAAAATTCCGGCCGATGTGGACGCGATCATGGGCGGCGGCCATTTTGCGGACGGACAGCAATTCGCCAAGGCCATCTACGACAAAGGCATCAACATCAAGTTCATCAGTCTGCTGGTCGCCCCGCCCGAACCGACCTTCTCCGAAATTGGCGATGCCGCCTACGGAATCGTCGGTCCCAGCCAGTGGGAACCCCTGGCCGCCTTCACGCCAGATTACGGTCCCACCGGAGCGGACTTCATTAACGCTTACCACACCGCCTATGGTGAAGACCCATCCTATCATGCCGCGGGCGGATACGTGGCTGGCTTGATCCTGCAAAAGGCCATTGAAACCGCCGGCTCGCTCGACACGAATGCCGTCAAAGCCGCGCTGGACGGCATGGACATGATGACCTTCTACGGCCGCATCAAGTTCGACACCAGCGCCGAAAATCACGGCCTGCAAATTGGTCACTCGATGGTTTACATCCAGTGGCAAAAAGATGCCAGCGGCGCGCTGGTCAAGCAGGTGGTTTGGCCCGCAGAAGGCAAGACGGCAGACCCCATCTATCCCATCAAGTAAGTTCTTCTCTCCCACCTTGCCGCAGTCAGTTTTTGACTGCGGCAAGGGCATCCGCTCTTCTTTGGAAGAAGGAAAGAGGATGAGGGAGAAATACGGAGGCAACCTCGCATGAATGCTGGCACAATACTTACATCATTAGTGGACGGTTTGCTAATTGGCGTAGTCTACGGGATTGCCGCCATGGGACTGAACCTGATCTGGGGGGTCATGCGCGTGATCAACCTGGCGCATGGTGCGGTAATTGCCCTGGGAATGTTCGGCGTTTACCTGCTTTTTACCGTCCTGGGGCTCAACCCGTATATTGCGTTGGCGTTGGTGGCAATCCTGGGGCTGCTGCTGGGCATCATCATCTATTATCTGACCATCAGCAACATGATTAACGCGCCGCAACTTTCCACCCTGCTGGCTACCTTTTCTGTTAACATGGTTATCATCGGGCTGGGTACGGCGGCTTTGAGCACCTCACCGCGCGATGCGGGTTTTTCCCTGGGCAGCACGGAAATCGGTTTTTTGAAATTGCAAAATACCCGGCTGGTGGCAGCCTTAGCGACACTGTTGGTGACCGGAACGTTGTACTATTTCCTATACCGCACGCGGCTTGGGAAGAATATCCGCGCGGTCTCGAATAACCGCGCAGCGGCCGAGTTGATGGGCATCCCTGCTTCGCGCATCCTGGCCCTCAGTTTCGGGATTGGCACCATGCTGGCGGCCATTGCCGGTGGGTTGATCGCCACTTTTTTCTCCTTCACCATCATTTCGGGGGATGTCGACGAGCAAAAGAGCTTTGT
>JAKANW010000389.1 GCA_021823555.1 Chloroflexota bacterium | reverse complement strand
GCCCGCGAAGCCGCGCCCGCGCACAATGGGCGGCAGGTGATTGGCCGCCTTCGGTTGACGCTCTGCGGCCGGAGTCCAGCCGAACTTTTTGGCCGCTTCTTCCATGACTTTGGCGATGCTCACCGGACCCGGAGCCGGGGTACCCACATCCAGCGGATCACCGTCCTTCAACGCGTTCTTCAAGCGGAATTCCACCGGGTCCATGCCGAGTTTTTCGGCCAGCTTATCCATTTGCAGTTCGGCCATGAACAGGGCTTGCGGCGCGCCGAAGCCGCGGAACGCGGCGGTCGGGACGTTGTTGGTGTACACGCCGTACACATCCGATTTCACGTTGGGGATGAGATACGGCCCAGTGCAGGTGATAGCCGAATTGCCCAGCACCTTGTTGGAGGTGTACATGTACGCGCCGCCGTCGGCGATGATCTCGATATCCGCCGCAACCAGCTTACCATCCTTGGTGGCGCCCCATTTGGCTTTGATGGTGGTGGGGTGGCGCTTGCCGTGTCCGATGATCGACTCGCGCCGCGACCAGATGATGCGCACCGGACGGCGCAGCTTCCAGGCAGCCAGGCCCAGCACGATCTGCACAGACATATCTTCGCGTCCGCCGAACGCGCCGCCGATGGCCGGATAAATGACGCGTACCTGCTCTTCGGGCAGGTTGAGGCAGTGTGCAATCTCGTGTACGTCGGTGTGCGTCCACTGTCCTGCGGCAATGACGGTGACGCGGCCTTCTTCGTCAATATACGCCAAGCCCGCTTCGGGCTGGAGATACGCGTGTTCCTGATAAGGAGTTTTGTACTCTCCTTCGACGACTACATCTGCTTTGGCAAAGGCGGCTTCCACATCCCCTTTGCGAATCTTGTAGTGTACACACACATTCGAGTCGCCGCGCTCAGGGTGCAGCTGCGGCGCGCCGGGTTTCATGCCTTCCACCGGGTCAAACACCGGGGTCAGGTCCTCATAGTCGACCTCGATCAACTTCAGGGCGGCGGCTGCGGCGGCTTCAGTTTCGGCGACTACGCATGCCACTTGGTCGCCTTCGAAGCGGACAATGTCAGGTGCGACCATGCCTCCCTCTTTCTCTCCCCCAATTTTCGGAGAAAATGGAGGGAGTGGGTGGGGGGCAGGTCCACACAAGACGGGTTGGTCCTGCCATTGGAGGCCATATTCATTGACTGGCACATCTTTGGAAGTGAAGACCGCCACCACACCCGGCGCGGCCTCGGCGTTTTTGGTTTGGATGCTCTTGATGCGGGCATGCGGGCGGTCCGCGAAGAGTATCTTCATGTGGAGCATCCCCTTCATCGAGAGGTCGCCGGAGTATTCCGCTTTGCCTGTTACTTTGTTGTGCGCGTCAATACGCGGCAGGGATTGTCCAATGGAATGAGTAGCCATGGCTTTTATCGCTTATATCGCTTTACTTTGACGTTGAGCGGCGGGGCATCCACGCCGGTGTAACGCGGCGGGGCGCTGATGCGGTACATGATGGCATAGGCCAGCGCCAGGATGGCGCCCAATACAATAATGTAGAACAACGCCATGAGGAGATAGGCATATAGGTTGTACTGGTTATGGAACCAATTCAGCAGGCCGACCAGACCCGGAATGCGGTAAAGCAGCGGATAGATGGCCGGGTAGCCGGAAATCGACCTCGGAATCTCGATGCCGTTTTGAATGGCAGCGTCAATGGTCAACACGCTCAGCGCAAACGAGACTACCGGAATGATGACCATAATGATACAGCCGATCCCGCGCCAAACAGGGTGCGGTTCGCTGCTTCGCTGCGGCAGTTTCTTCTCGTACGATCGATATTTCATGCCTGCCTCTCTTTGCTTGCCGACTCAATAGCTTCCACGATCTTGTAATAGCCCGTACAGCGGCACAGGTTGCCGGTGATGGCCTGTTCGATCTCCGAACGCGTTGGCTCGGGGCGCTCCTCCAGCAGTTTGGCGGCCGACATCAAAAAGCCGGGTGTGCAATATCCACACTGCACCGCGTTATGTTCCACGAATGCTTCCTGCACCGGGTGAAGTTGTTCCCCGTTGGCCAGGCCTTCCACGGTCACAATTTGTGCTCCGTGTGCGCGCGGCGCAGGGACGAGGCAGGCCATCACGGCCTTGCCATCCAGGAAGACGGTACACGCGCCGCATTCGCCCTCAGCGCAGCCTTCCTTTGTGCCGGTGAGCAGGCCGTCTTCACGCAGCAGGCGCAGGAGAGTCTTGTCGTGCCCGCTTGTGAAGGTGACTTTTTTGCCGTTGATGGTGGTCTCGATGGGCGTCTGTGGGAATTCGGCGGTCTGAATTTTTGGGGCGGAAATTGGTGCCCGGCTTTGTAGCAGCACCGGGTTTTCCGGCATGCCTTCGTGTTCGGTGCCGTCGCGCAGGGCGCGCAGTCCGCGCAGGGCGCAAACGCGCACCATTTCGCGGCGGTAGGCGGCTGAAGCGCGGATGTCGTCAATCGGGCGGCTGGCTTCCATGCTCAGACGCGCGGCTTCGGTGATGACTTCGTTGGTCAGTTGTTTACCCGCCAGGTAGGCTTCCGCTTCGGACGCGTGGATGATGGTCGGTGCCACCGCCCCGAGGGTGATGGAGGCCGAACGGGCCGAACCCGCTTCGAGGTCCAGTACGAGCGCCACATTGACCAGCGAGATGGCTTGGGCGCGGCGCAAGGCCAATTTGACGAACGCCCCGCGTTGGGTCTTCTTCATGGCCGGGAAGGAAATGTCCACCAGCATTTCATCAGGCTGCATCACGGTCTTGCGGACGCCGGTGTAAAACTCGGCCAGTGGAATCGTGCGCTCACCGCGCGTCGAAACCAGCGTGACCGAAGCGCCCAACGCCATGAGCGGCGTGATGGTGTCGTTGGCAGGCGAGGCGGTGATCAGGTTTCCGGCCACGGTGCCGCGGTTGCGGATTTGCGGCGCGCCCACTTCCCAGGCGGCGCGTGCCAGCGGGTAGGCGCGCTCGCGCAGGAGTTTGGAGCCCGCCGCGTCGTTGTGGGTGACCAGCGGGCCGAGATGGATGGTTTCGTCTTCGTCGAGGTGGATTTGGTCGAGGTTGGGAATGCGCGTGATGTCGATCAGCGCTTCGATGCCGCGCCGCACGCCGCGTTCAAGTTCAAGGATCAGGTCGGTGGCCCCGGCTACAATGCGGGTGCGTTCCCGCTTTTCCGCCAAAATGCGCAGGGCTTCGTCCGTGGTGGTTACAGAGAAATATTCATGCCACATAGTATGTTTGAATCACAGGGGCGGGGAAGTCCCCGCCCCATGGCATTATTTGGAGCCGGTAATGACTTCGGTGCGGCGGTTGAACGTATCCACTGCCTGGCGCGCCAGTGTGATCAGGTTGCGGATGGCGGCGGGCAGGGCCTGCTCATCGCCCAAGCTGGCTTCCACGTTGTCAAGGGCGTGGCTGGTCTGATCGGCCAGGTCAAAGAAAGTATTGTCGAACTGGTAAATTTGTTCGAGTTCCTTTTCGTTGATCTTGACCGCATCAAATAACCCCGAAGCGCCATATGCCGCATGGCTGATCTTGTCGATGAAGGTGCGCATCTGAATGGTGGCCTTCTCCATGTCATCCACGTAGGCGATCATGCCATTGCTCACCAGGTCGCTTTGCAGGTTCGACGCGCGCTTCTGCAATTCATCGAAGCGGCGGGCGACGGTTTCGCGCAGGAGCTTATCTGCTGCGCGGCGGTTTTGGCGTTCCACGTACCCGCCAAAGCCGGGGATTTTGCTGGCCAGGCTTTTGAACGCATCCTGGGCGCCGGTAACTTTTTCAAAAAAATCGCTCATAGGAGCCTCCTTGTTGCATATACGAGAGACCCTGCACTTCGTTGCTAGGTCGCTTTCACATTATAGCCTGACTTCCGAGTTATAATCAAGCAACGATCTAACATCAACGATTTCCCATGCGGGAAATTTTCGGAGGATTTATGTCAAAAGAATTGAATGCACTCTTGGGGCAGATTGGCAACAGTTTGCATGTGGATGGGGGAACGGTCAAGGTTGTGGATGAGAACAAGCTCAAGGCGGCCATTGGCAAGCTGGTGGAGGTTTCGGCGCTCGGTTCGGGCGCGACCCAGGGCTGGTCCCGCTATCTGGTGCGCGCGGCCGCCCAAGCGTTGGGCATCGTCCCCGCTTCCATTCACGATCTATACATGGCCCGCGGCCGCGGCGAAGCGCCCATGGTGTGGGCCACCCCGGCCTTCAACCTGCGCGTGCTTTCGTACCACGCGGCGCGCGCCATGTTCCGCGCCGCCAAGAAGATGAACGCCGGCGCGTTCATCTTCGAGATCGCCCGCTCTGAAATGGGCTACACCGCCCAGCGTCCCGCTGAGTAT
>JAKANW010000388.1 GCA_021823555.1 Chloroflexota bacterium | reverse complement strand
GGTTGCCGGCCAATTCCAATTTTTTGGTGGTGTCAAGCAGGAGTTTTTGCGGCGTGAATCGGGCTGATAGATCACCCACGCGGCGCAAAAGCGGAATCAGTACGCGTTCACTGAACGGCTGTGAAAGCTCAAGTTGCTCCAGCGAAATCGGGTCGCCCCGTTCCGTAAATTCGGCGAGGCGTGCCATCAACGGGTCATCTTCGCTATTTTGTTGGGAAGCGGCGCGATTGCCTACCACCACCAACGCGATAGCGCCTCCCACAAAAATCACACCGACCAAGATCCAAATGACAACCTGGAGACTCATGTTACACCTCGATATCAGCGATCTTCATCATAATGACATAACCGGTAACAATCAATCCGCCGGCGCAACCCAAGGCTCCGGCTCCGCACAGAACGCCTTTATCGAAAAACGACATCATGTAGTCGCGGTTCATGAACCACAGAAAGACCACAAGGAAAATTGGGATCAACGCCATGGCAGTGCCCGAGGTGCGAACCTGGGAGGTCAGAACGCGGATCTCGCCTTTAATTCTTACACGCTCACGGATTGTGAATGAAATGGTGTCCAAGATTTCCGAGAGATTGCCGCCCACTTCGCGTTGAACGTTGATGGCAGTAATGACAAAGTCCAAGTCGTCGCTGGGGATGCGCCGATGGAGATTTTCCAAGGCGGTACTCATGGAAACGCCCAACTGCATTTCCTGGACCACACGCCGAAATTCATCTGAGATAGGCGAGGGCAATTCCTTGCTGACCGCCTCCATAGCTTGCATGGTGGAATACCCAGCGCGCAAGCCGTTGACCATCAAATTCAACATGTCCGACAGTTGTTCGTTAAAACGCGTCAAGCGCCGGGCCTGCTGGCGTTTGACATAGATTTGCGGAAAAAATACACCCGCCACCAAACCAATAAGCAGGGAAATCGCCCCTGTCCAATTGAAAGAAGCCCCGCCCAACAGCCAAGCAATAATCCCTGTTCCAAAAGATGAGATGAAGATCAAGGCAAAGTATTCGCCCACTTTGAACTTCAAGTCGGCGCGCGCCAACTGCCGGGCAATCCCATCCCCAAAGGAGGATTTTTCCACCCTTTTATTTACCCAATCGGTCAGGGCTGACGTATCAGATTTTCGCTCCTCCTCGGCCTTTTCGCCTTGAATATATTGTCCAAGACGTTTTTCAACCAAGGATCGCTCGCTATTCGAGGAGATGACAACACCCACGATTAGCAAGGCGAGGACCACAATTCCGCCAATGACGAGGATCCAGATAATTATAGGGGACATAGTTTCCGTTTAGTAACGCCGTCGTTCTCCGATACCAAAGATGGAAGGAGGCAAATGAATGCCAGCGGCTTCGATCTTATCCATGAACTTCGGTCGCAAACCAGTCGGGCGCAAACGACCTACGATCTTGCCGCCCTCGATGCCGGTTTGCTCGAACACGAAAATATCCGTCATGGTAATTATATCGCCTTCCATGCCACTGAGCTCGGTAATATTGGTAACCTTTCGGGTACCATCCCGCATACGCTCCTGATGGCAAATCAGGTCAACCGCGCTAGCCACCTGCTCACGAATAGCGCGCAATGGCAAGTCCATACCGGCCATCAAACACATGGTTTCCATACGGGCCAGGGTGTCGCGCGGACTATTTGAGTGGGCGGTGGTCATGGAGCCATCATGGCCCGTATTCATCGCCTGTAACATGTCCAGCGTCTCGCCGCCACGGCATTCACCAACGATAATCCGCTCCGGGCGCATACGGAGGGAGTTGATTACCAGGTCACGAATGGTGATTTCACCACGTCCTTCGATGTTGGGTGGGCGAGATTCAAGGGTGACCACATGTTCCTGGCGCAATTGAAGTTCCGCCGCATTTTCAATCGTAATGATGCGCTCATCGCCAGGAATAAAACTGGACATGATGTTCAACAAAGTGGTCTTCCCGGAACCGGTACCACCGGAGATAATAATGTTCAATCTCGCCTCTACGCAGGCTTTCAAGAACTGGACCGCCTCTGCGGTAATCGAGCCGAATTGAATAATTTGATCAACCGTGATTGGATTCCTAGCAAATTTACGAATGGTCAGGGCAGGCCCAACCAATGAGACGGGAGGAATCACAGCATTGACGCGGGAACCGTCCTGCAAACGGGCATCGACATATGGGCTGGATTCGTCAATACGGCGTCCCAGTGGAGCAACGATGCGGTCGATGATGCGCATGACATGTTCATTGCTCTCAAAGGTGACAGGAACCCGATGCAGTTTACCTTTGCGCTCCACATAAATATTCTTGGCGCCGTTCACCATGATTTCCGTAATACTATCATCTTCGAGCAGGGGCTGAAGAGGGCCGAGACCCAGGATTTCTGCTGCAATCTGTTCAAAGAGACGCGCCCGTTCCGGCCGGGAAAGAACGATGTTCTCCTCGGACAGAATCTGCTCAAAAAGGTCCTGGATGGTGCGCCTGACCTCATCGATCTTGGTGATATCCATGGACGGATCCAACTCGGCCAGTAATCGATTTTGAACACGCGTCTTTAAATCAAAATACGTGCCTGCCTGGGGTGCAGTGATCGGGGCGTTCACCCTTCGCGCTTGAACATTGGAAAGACGCGGCCCTTCGCCTCCCGATCCGCCCCCCTGCCCCGGGGTTGGTGGGTTTTGATTTGATGATCCTCCTTGGCCCTGCTCGATTCTTCGCAAAAGTGACATCGCTAAACTCCTAACGTTTTACGGGACGGTCAGAAACTTCTGTTTCCTTACTGCTTACCCGCGCACGTACCGCTTCAGCAAGACTATAAATGCCGCGCGCCACAGGTTGGGTTTTGTTGTCGAGCATGAAAGGAACACCGCGGTTTACAGCAGGTATCACCACACGCTCATCCAACGGGATGGTTGCCGCGACCTCCTGTTTGAGATTTTCACCCACCCGTTCCGGCGTGATCGCGATCCGTTTATCGTAGCGATTCATCGCAAAAACAATACGATCACGATTGACGCCAAGTGTTTGAAGAAGATCCAGGAACAAGCGGGCATTCTTGATAGCAGGAATATCCTGGGTGGTGATCAGGACAATTACATCGCTTAAGTCCACTGCGGCAACGGCCACATCGTTCATATATCCTGAGACATCAATAACGATATATGCATACATTTGCCGCAGAAACTCAATGACCTTGATGAATTGATCGGCTGCGATCTTTTCGGCCTGCTCCGGGCGCGTGGGGGCGGCAAGAATGTGAATGCCGCTTGCGGCATGTTTGAGGAGTACACCGTCGACGATCTCAACCTCAAGTTCATCGGCGCGCGGTGTCAGGTCTGCAATCGTATTCTTCCCTTGCTCATTGAAGAATATGGCTACATCACCGAATTGCAATTTGGCATCCACGATCACCGCGCGCGTATCATCATTGTGCAAAGCCAGGGCCAGATTGACGGCAACGGTGGTGCATCCAGTCCCTCCCTTGGGACTGTAGACAGTGACAACCTTACCGCGCGCCAAACCCAAGCCGGCCCCCATGGCAGGAGTGATAGCGGCAGTCACAGACGCAGGCGCGGCGCGTACGGAAGCGGTTTTTACCCTTTCGATACGCGCCATCTCTCCCGCACGCCGAACGGCCGAGATCAACTCGTCTCCCATGGGCGGCTTTGTGAGGAAATCACGCGCCCCGGCGAGCATGGCGCGCCGCATGTAATTCTGGTCACCTTGAACGGAAAGAATGACCACTTGAATGTGCGGCATTTTTTGTCGGATTCTTTCGGTGGCTGTGATGCCATCCACATCGGGCATATTGATATCCATCAATACCACATCCGGGTCCAAGTCCGATGCAAGTTGAATCCCCTCATTGCCCGAACGCGCCGCGCCAACGACCTCAACATCGTTCTCGAATTGCAATAATTTTCGGACGTTTTCGCGTGTTTCAGCTACATCGTCTACGATAAGAACCCGAATTTTATCGCCAGCCATAGAATCCTTTTAGTTGCCTTGAATTGCGCCTATTGACCCTGCGGAGGAACAGTGATCACATCGTTGGGAAGAAACGGCAAAGCCAATTTGTCCACGCGCGGCGTGATGCCATATGCCAACTTTACGGGAACCGGAATGTTATATTGGCTCAACAGGAATTGCAAAGTTGCTGCCTCTGTCGATGCTCTAGAATCATCTCCGCCGCGCCGTAAAGTTAAATTCAGCGGAATGTTGGAATAAATCATGTACGTTAATGTGACAGCATCTTGTGGGTCAACAACCAGTGAAATAATATCAGGCGCCGCTGTGGTGGTCGTCTGTTGAGGAACTGGCGTTGGCTGATTCGGATTCGGAGCCTGGGTTTGGGCCGC
>JAKANW010000387.1 GCA_021823555.1 Chloroflexota bacterium | reverse complement strand
CGGTCGCGCCACCAATGCGCGACCGCTCGCGGCAGGGCGTGCCAAAATCCGCCGCGTTTCTTCATGGTGGAGAGGAAGGTTTTATAGACTTCCCAGGTGGCGGGTGCGCGCAAGTAATCGGGATGGGAATTGACCAGTGCCATGCCGTGGTAGGTGTCGATGAAGTCCACTTTTTCGAGCCATAGGCGCGGCGTGGTTTCTTCGAGCATGGCAGTAAGGGTGTAATCCTGAACCAGCGTGTAAGGCAGTTCTACAAAATTACCGAGGAAAAATGGCCAGATGCTCATTGTCCCGCCGGGAATTGGTTCGAAGGGGTCGGTATCGAAGAACGAGAGATCGTATTCGATGGCGAGGGATTGCATCCATTCGGGGTTGCGATGGGTGAGCGGGGAACGGAATCCAACCGCGCCGAAAGCCTCAAGATGCTGGTTGATTTGCACGACGCGGCGCTCGAACTCTGCGCGTGAACTAAATAGCTTGCCGTCGTGTTTCAAGCCGTGAATGCCAACTTCAAAGCCGCGTTGATGGAGTTCATCCACCAGACTGTGGCCGATGGGATAATCTTCCGGGACAAAATTGAACGAGGAACGAAAGTCCAGGCTTTCCTCTAGGTCGGCTACTTTGCGGACATAGTCCAACCCGGTTTGGGTTTCCACGTCGTGGGTGAGTACGAGGGCGAAGCGTTGGCCCTCGGGCCACAGGGATTTGATGGTGAGTTGCTGTTCCGGGATCGCTTGCAAGACGCGGGCAAGAACCTCCCACAGGAAGGTCACGTAACGCGCGTCCACCGGCCAGGGAATCTCCGCGTCAGTGAAATTGGTGCGGTGGTAGGCGCGGCGCATGAGCCGCCTGAAGACGCGGGGGATGAACGGCTTCAGAAGGTAGTAGGTCCGCTTGGGGAGGCTGAGCCGCCAGTGGTCTGGACCGAAGCGGGCCTCGCCGAGGGTGAGGGTCAAAATGGAGTCTGCGTCGGGCGGCGCGTCGGTTAATCCCAACGCGGGAAGCGCTCCAACAATCGCGTCCTGCCAGATTTCGTTCGATGGATTAGGCTGGCATTGCCAAAAGTCGCGCGGGTGGTTGGAAGTCCAAAGGTTGTTCATCCGACATGCCTGTAGAGAAGTTCGCCGGAGAGCCGGCAAACCCAGAGCGGTGAGCGTTGAATCACGGAATGGAGGACGCGTTCCAGCCGGCCATTCGAGGGCTGGACTTGTTTGGGTGAGAGGATGGAATAGTAGAGCGGCTCCTCGACCGCGCCCCAGCGGCTTTTGAAATTACGCAGACCGGAGTTTTCCACTTCGGTGCGGCCCATGTCGAACACGGTGAAGCCATGCTCGCAGCCCCAGCGGATGCCCTCCCAAAATAGCAAATTGTTGGGGCGCAGGTTGAAGCGGTCTTCGCGGGAGGCGGCGTACTTGGCGATCAGCGGTTTGCCCCAACCCAGATACACCATGCCCGCGACGATTTCGTCGTCGTGGTGCGCGAGGAGAACGAAGCCCATGCCGGCTTTTACGATGTGTTCCCAGAGCAATTCAAAATATTTCCGGGGCTGCGCCGGGACGCCGTGCCGCTTGCGCGTTTCGAGTTGCAGGTTGTAGAAGGCTTTCAGGTGTTTGAGTTGGTCGCCAAATTCCACGGTGACGCCGCGTTCCTCGGCGGTGTGGATGTTTTGAAGGTGCGTACGTTTGAAGCGTTTGGAAACCTGCACGGGGTCGGGGGCGAGCGGGATGGTATGCAGGACAAATTCCGAGATTTGTTGAATCTCCGGCCGCGGCGGCAGGTTCCAGCGGATCTCCATTTTCTTGATGGAGTTGGAGCGAAACGTGTTGACCAGTTCAGCGGTCAAGGCCTCGCGCGCGGCTTCGTCCCGATAGAGCGGATTGCAGTAATCGGAGAAGGGCAGTGAAACCCACCTGCGACCCGTCAGCGGGCTGTTCACCTTCATGAATGGCAGTCCGGCCTGAATTTTTTCGTCTGCGCCGAGGATGGCGAGGATGGAGGCGGAGTAGCCGTAGCACTCGTGCATCAGTTCCATCCATTTGGGATGGTGAAAGATGTTGGCTTCGGGGCTGGTTTGAATGAAATCCATCCAGCGCGGGTCAGACGGTTCGATCAGGACGGGTTGGGCTTGTTTTTGCATCGCGTCGACTCCTACTCGTCAATCTTGTGAAACTGCTCCACTTACGGAAGATTTTTATAAAGGTCTTCCGGCGTGGGCGGGCAGCCGGGAATGTATGTGTAGCCGCCCTCTTTTGCGATACGGTACGTACACGTGCCGATACAGATTACCGTGCCATATTCCTTCCGCCATTTGGGATTTGAGCCCATGATGATCTCGGCTCCCTTGATCGAATGCGGAATTAATTTAATTCCCGCCAGTAAATTCTGGCGCTTGAACAGATTGGTTTGAATCTCGCGGAAAAGGTACCGGCACATGGTGCAGGCTTGCGGATTCGACCATAAGCGCAGTCGTCCGAGGCGTTTGAACTCCTTGACTTCGGGACGCGCGGCAATGCGTTTGATGTCAACTTCGCTTTGAACGGAGTATTCTGCATCGAACACGTGTGTGCTTCTTGCCAACCGGACATGTTCTGGCTCTTCGATATCCAACAACTGACAGGCGGTCGCGTCGATTTCGCCGCAGTTATTGCCGGATAGAATCAGGTCGTGACCAAAGAACAGGCTGCCGTCCAGGATGGTCAATGACGGCTTCACCACGTGGTTTAGTTCTGCGATCTGTTCGTGCAGGCCGAGACGGTGAAAATGCTTTTTCATCGCAGGCTCCAGCAAACCCTTCTGGTTTTTCAGCGCTCCTGAAATAACGCACGCGCTGCTCGGCTTGAGCAGGGGCAAATTGATGTAGGTGCGCTCCAAGGCGATTTTCGGGAGTTCCAGTTTCCCGAATTTCCACGGCACCGTGGCGCGTTCCACTTTGTGAAGATCCAATAACGGGACATGCAATTCGCTTGCCAACTTGGCGTAACCAGAGACGCGAAAGTTTTCCTTCGGATCGCATCCCGCCGCGACGCCCTCGCCGAGGACAATGTCGACTTTGTTATAGTGTTCCCACAACGCCAAAATTAAAGTCTCCACAAACGCGGGTGGGGTAATTTCGCCGCTTTCGGGTCGGACCGGGAAAACGATGTTGGGCTTGAGGAAGAAGCCGCGCGTGGGATCGATATCGTCCTTGAATGTATCCAGGATGTGGTGAAACATCCCTTTTAAATTCGTTTGTCCATCGCTCAGTAAAACCGTCATGGTAATTTACCTCTCGGAGGCTCGAAGAATTTTTGCTGTATTGAAACCGGGACGTTCAGGAAATCCAGCACCCTTTTCAGGTTCTCATCCAGCCGCGCCTGATCTTCATTCTCTTCCACCAATTTCAACGCCTCTTCGCGGCTGACCAACCCGGAACGGATGAGACCGCAGATATAAAGTCCTGCGGAGGAGATGCCATATTCCTTTTTAAAGGTGTAATCCAGGAGTGGTTCGAGGATGCAATCGTAACGCCAGGTCAGCGCCTTGGATGGCTTGCGCCAGCCGGTCTCTTCCTGCAGTGTCCTTTCGATGACATCCTGATCCCATTCGATGTAGTCAAATACTTTGATAATTTCGGGACCATCCGCAGGCAAGCGCGCCCTTCCGTAAGCATTGAAACTGCTATTGCCTGGAATGGGGAACTGAAGCCGCTGATCAACCAGTCCAAGATACGCCTGGCTTTGATAGAACCCGAATCGGACTTTCTCGGAAAACGGGATTTCCTTTAACCGTTTGGCTAGAAATCCAAAACGACTGCCCGGATTCCACCAGACTTCGCTGCTGGTCACGCCGCTGAGGATGAATGGAATCCCGCGGCTTTGTGCTGTTTGATAAAGCACTGCTTCGATGCCGTAGTGACAGAACATGCACTGTCCCCAGGTGGTGCCGGTCGCGGCCAGGGACATCAAGTGGTTGCGCAGCAGGTTGTACTCGAAGTTATTGCGCGATTTCACGACCAGCAACTCGATGTCCAGACTCTCGCACACCGCTTTGATGTTTTGCCGCGCCAGGTCAACCATGAACGGGAAGTCATACGAAACGGCCAGGGTGCGCAGTCCGAGTTTTTTCTTGGCGAGATAAGCGACGTAGGAACTGTCCTTGCCGCCGCTGATGCCCAGTACACAGTCATATTGTTCACCGCGCTTGGAATGAATTTTTTGAAGGAATTGTTCCTCGCCGATCGGTTCCACGTTTTTATAATCAAGACAATGATTGCAGACACCCTCGTCATTGAAAGTGATGCCTGGATATGTGCTGGGCAATAGACAGCGAACACAGCGGGTGGTCATGAGCGCCTCACTTAGTTGGATTTTCTGGCTGATT
>JAKANW010000386.1 GCA_021823555.1 Chloroflexota bacterium | reverse complement strand
CGCCAGCGAGTCAGGCTCGGTATTTTCCTATGATAATCAGGGCAAAAAGAATTGGGATGGAGCCATTAAGGGAAATATCTATACCACCCCTGTCCAGGCAGGGAATTTGATCCTGATTGCCCCTCTCTCATCTGGAGCGGATTATTACCTGACTGCCTTTAGCGCAGACGGTAAGGTGACGTGGCCGTTCAAGCCACAGTAATGAAAGGTTTGGTCGAAAATGAATTTCTGGGACCTTTTAATTCTCCAACCAATGACCAACGTTCTGTTGTGGATTTATGACATTATCGGCCACAACTTCGGCGTAGCCATTATTTTGTTCACGATCCTGGTGCGTGTTCTCACCTGGCCTCTGAATGCCCAGCAGTTGAAGGGCGCACAGGCCATGCAGGAATTGCAGAACGATAAAGAATGGCAGGACATTCAAAAGAAATATGCCAAAGACAAAGAGAAACTGGCGCAGGAACAGATGCGCATTTACCAGGAAAGAGGCATCAATCCCTTTGGCTCCTGCCTGCCGACCCTGATCCAGTTTCCGATCATTATTGGTCTGTACCAGGCCATTATTCGCGCTTTAGCAACCACACCGCTTGGCCTGCTGCAACTTGGCAGCGGCATTTATTCGTTCCTGAATGTAGCGTCCATCATCCCGCTCAATAGCAAATTCCTGTGGATGGATCTGGGCCGCCCCGAGTCGGTCATGGTCTTTGGTTTTGCATTGCCCACCCTGGCGGTCATCGTCGCCCTTACCACCTACGTCCAGACCAAGCTGACCATGCCGACCACCTCCAATCCCGGCGATCAGTCTGCAGCCATGAGCGGCATGATGAGCATTTATATGCCACTGTTGCTGGGCTACTTTGCATTGACATTCGCGTCCGGTCTTTCGGTTTATTTCATTACCAGCAACCTGCTGGGCATCTTGCAATATGCAATGATGGGCAAAGCCAACTGGCGCAATCTGTTGCCCGGAGGTAACAAGAAACCCGTTCCTGCACGCAAGAAATAGGGAGGTCCCATGAATGAGAGGACTACGTTGGAGATCATTGCTCCTACTGTCGAAGAGGCGCTGGCCCAGGGGTTGTCCCAACTCGGCCTGCCTGCCGACGCTGTTTCTGTGGAGGTGCTGGACGCCGGCACCAAGGGCCTGTTTGGTCTGGGCGGACGCCAGGTGCGCGTACGTTTGACGGTCAACGGCCCGCAGGGCGCGCCCGCTGTCAAAACGGAACCAACTCCCGTTTCCAAGCCGGAACCGGTACCTGCCTCCGCCAAAGCAGAGAAGTCCAGGCCGAAACCGGCCAAAGAAGAGAGTCCCAAGCCAAATCCGGATGAAGCGGCCAAGACTTCCGTCGAGGTGGAGCATGATCCTGTGTTGAACGTGGCCGAGGCAACCGTCTCCAAGCTGCTGCACCTGCTCAATATGCAGGCCCAGGTCTCTGCCCATTACAGCAGCGAAGAGGCTGACGACCATCGCAACGTTTACGTGGATGTGCGGGGCGAGGATTTGAGCGCCCTGATTGGCCGCCATGCTGAAACGTTGAATGCCTTTCAACTCGTGGCTTCGCTGATCGTTGGCAAGGAGACCCAGCAGTGGGTGCAATTGGTGGTGGACGTGGAAGGCTATCGCAGCCGCCGCGAACGCCAGTTGCAGCAACTGGCGCAGCGCATGGCCGAACAGGTGGTCAAGACCGGACGCCGCGCCAGCCTTGAGCCGATGCCCTCCAATGAACGGCGCATCGTTCACCTGTCCCTGCGCGGCCATCCCGCTGTGACAACGGAAAGCACGGGCGAAGAGCCGCACCGTAAAGTGGTGATTCTTCCCAAGGATTCTTGATCCCCGCAGGGGCAGGCCTCAGGCTTGCCCCTACGTTATAATATGTCCATGCTGGAATTGGTTCAACTCGAACCCGTGGACTACCTTGTGATCGGGCATCTGGCTGTGGATGTGATTCCGGCTGGATTGCGCCTGGGAGGAACCGCAGCTTACGCGGCCCTTTCGGCTCGCGCCCTCGGCTTGCGGGTGGGGATTGTCACTGCCGCCGGGAAAGACGCCCCCTTGGATGCCCTGGATGGCATTCCGGTCGTTTCCATTCCATCGGAACACAGTACAACTTTTGAGAATATCCAAACGCCGGAGGGCCGCAAGCAGGTCTTGCATCACCGGGCCGGGATGCTTTCACTTGAAGATATTCCTGCCGCCTGGCGCTCAGCATCCATCGTCCATGTGGGGCCGATTGCGCAGGAGTTTGCCCCTGATCTGCCAGGCCAGGTGCCTGCCTCGCTGATTGGCGTGACGCCCCAGGGCTGGCTGCGGACCTGGAACGATGACGGTCATGTTGAACCTTGTGCGTGGAAGCAAGCTGAGACTGTCTTGCCGCGCGTGGGGGCCGCAGTCATCAGTAGCGAGGATGTGGGCGGGGACGAAGAAGAGATCGAGTTCTTCGCTCACCATGCACGCATACTGGCTGTGACCGAAGCCGCGGCAGGGGTGCGTTTATACTGGCATGGCGACCAGCGCCGCTTCCCCGCTCCAAAAGTCAGGGAAGTCGACTCGACCGGCGCGGGCGACATCTTTGCCGCCGCATTCTTCATCCGCCTCTATACCACGCGTGATCCATGGGAAGCAGCCCGATTTGCCACTCAGTTCGCGGCTTATTCCGTGACCCGGCCCGGGCTGGAGGGCATCCCAACTCGGAAAGAAATCCAAGCCTGCCTGCTGGAGGTTTTATCTTGACGCGCATTTACACTCTCGTGAACCAGAAGGGCGGGGTAGGCAAGACCACCACGGCCATCAACCTCGGCGCGTACCTGGCGCGCCTGGGTATGCGCGTGCTGGTGGTGGACCTCGATCCGCAGGCCAACGCCACCTCCTGTCTCGGCGTGGACAAGCGCACCGTGCAGCATGGCACTTACGAAGCCCTGCTCGATCTCACACCTCCTTTGTCCAGCATCCTCATGAACGAACGCCTCAAGATGGCGCTCCTGCCTTCCTCCCCTGCGCTGGCGGGCGCCGAAGTGGAACTGGTGGATGAACTGGCGCGCGAGACGCGCCTCAGGAAGGCGCTTGAGTCGCTGGACGGCCGCTATGATTACATCCTAATTGATTGCCCTCCCTCCCTGGGTTTGTTGACGGTCAACGGTCTGGTGGCGGCCAGGGATGGCGTCATCATTCCGGTGCAATGCGAATACCTGGCGCTGGAAGGACTCGGACAACTGACCCAGACCATCCAGCGTGTCCGCTCGGCTCTCTTCCCGGACCTGCGCGTGCGCGGCGTTGTCCTGACCATGTTCGACCCCCGCACGAATCTCTCCACCGATGTGGTGACCGAAGTCAACCGTCATTTTCCCGACCAGGTCTTCAAGAGCATCGTGCCGCGCAGTGTCCGCCTGGCGGAGGCGCCCTCGTATGGGCAGCCCATCTCGGCCTATGCGCCCGGTTCCGCCGGGGCGCAGGCTTATGAAGCCCTGGCGCGCGAAGTGATAAAGGGCGATGGCATGACTGCCACGGTCACGGATTAAGGAGATCAGATGCCCAAACATTCCGGCCTCGGCAAAGGACTCGATGCTCTCATTCCCACCGGTGAGCAGCCAGTCACCTTATCGGCAGCGGGCGGGGTATCGCAAGTCCCGGTGGACTTGATCCAGCCCAACCCGCACCAGCCGCGCGAGCACTTCGATAGGGGCGAACTGGAGCATCTATCTATCTCGATTCGCGAACATGGTGTCTTGCAGCCGCTGGTGGTTGCACCGGGTGAGGACGGCTCGTATTTATTGATTGCAGGTGAACGCCGCCTGCAGGCCTCCAAAATGGCGGGACTCAAGACTGTGCCTGTCATCATGCGCCAGGCCAGCGGACAGGAACTGCTCGAACTGGCTCTGATCGAGAATATCCAGCGCGCCGACCTGAATCCGCTGGAGGAGGCCGAAGCCTACCATCAGTTGACCGAGGAGTTCGGTCTTTCACACGAGGCAGTGGCGGCGCGTGTGGGTAAGAGCCGCGAGGCCGTCTCCAATACGTTGCGTCTGCGCGGGGCCGCAGCGGCTGTCAAACAGGCGCTGGTGGATGGCAGGATCACCGCAGGCCATGCGCGCGCCTTGCTGGCCTTGTCTTCCGCCAGGGCGCAGGAAGCCGCCCTGCAGACCATCCTCAACCTGGAGTTGAGCGTCCGCCAGACGGAGGGGTTGGTGAAAAAACTCGGTGGGGTGAAACCGGCCTCGAAACGGAAAGCAGCCTCAAGCCCGGATGTGAACGAGATGGAGCAGCGCCTGCGAGCCAGCCTCAACACCAGGGTTTTTTTTCGGCATGGCGAGAAGGGCGGTACGATCACCATCCATTATTATTCGGATCAAGAACTGGATGCTTTGTT
>JAKANW010000385.1:1132-4367 GCA_021823555.1 Chloroflexota bacterium | reverse complement strand
GAGAGCGGCACGACCGAGGTTGATTATTTGCAGGGAACCGGCGATTACAAGGGGAAAGGCTTGCCTGCCGAATGCAGTACAGCCGGTAAACCTGCCGTCAACGTTGTTATCACCCAGAAGGATACCGACGCCCTCCAACAACTTCAATCGGGCAAGGTGGCAGTTTACTTCGCTGACACACCTGTGGCGGCCTATTACGTTGTCCAACACCCAGACCAGTTCCAGTTGGTTGGTCAGGTCATTGACCCGGCTCTGGTAGGCATCGGCGTCCCATGTGGACAAGCTGACTGCACCAATGCACCGCTTACACCGCTTGGTCAGGCAGTTCAAACGGCTCTCCAGAGCATGATGGCCGACGGGACCTACGCCAAGATCCTCACAACGTGGAACCTCCAGGATGGGGCGGTAACGCTCCCATAAAGTCTTTCGAAACAGGCGATAAGTTGCGATAATAACGATGCAGGTCGGTCGGAAGTGGATTCCGGCTGACCTGCGTCCGAATCCATAAACAGGAGAGATGTTTATGTATCATTTTGACTGGCCGCTCTTTTTCAATTACATCTGGCCTCCCAGCGCCTTTCAGGACCCATTAATTCGGAATGGCTTGATAGCTACTGTCGTTGTCAGCGTGGTAGCGCAAGCGCTCGGCGTGGTGCTGGGATTATTTGCAGCGCTGGCAAAGATGTCGAAGTTGGCCATCTTCCGCTGGATCGGCGAAATCTACATTTGGTATTTCCGCGGCACGCCTTTGCTCGTGCAGATGGCATTGCTCTTCTTTGGCCTGGGTGTGACGCACATCTACAACTTCCCAGATATCATCTTGGGCGCGGTTGTCATCAGCGGCGCGATCCAGGCAGGGACGCTTGCTCTGGGAATCAACGAAGGCGCATACATGGCAGAGATCGTCCGCGCCGGGATCGAATCAATTGACCCCGGGCAAATGGAAGCCGCCAAATCGTTGGGCATGACCTACGGCCTGGCCATGCAACGCATCATTCTTCCGCAGGCTGCCAAAGTTATTATCCCGCCGCTCGGCAACGAATTCAATAACATGATGAAAACCACTTCACTAATGGAGGTCATCTCCGCTGGCGAATTATTCTACGGCTTCAATCAGGTCAATGCGCGCGTCTTCAAACCTTTTGAGTTATTCATCGCGGCCTCGTTATATTATCTCGTGCTGACCACTATCTGGTCGTTCATTCAGGCGCGCATCGAATCCGGGCTGGGCGAACGAAAAGGCGTCGAGCGCGGCCCAAGCATGGTCCAGCGATTGTTCTCCGGCTCGAGCGGAAAAGGAGCGCGTTGATGGTTACTCCCAATGTAAAGTTGGCCGACAGCAACATCATCGTCAAAGCCGAAAAAGTCAACAAACATTTCGGCTCGCTGCACGTGTTGAAAGACATTGACCTTGAAGTGTGCAGGAATGAGGTGGTGGTGATCATCGGCCCGTCCGGTTCAGGCAAAAGCACCTTTCTTCGCTGTATCAATCATTTGGAAAAAATCAATAGCGGGCACATCTACGTCAATGGTCACATGATCGGCTACCACGAGCGAAATGGCAAATTGGTGGAAGACAGCGAGAGAAACGTCGCACGTCAGCGCGCCGAGATCGGCATGGTATTTCAACGCTTCAATTTGTTCCCACACCTGACCGCAATTGAGAATATCATCGAGGCGCCGACGCGGGTAAGGAAGATTCCGGTGGAGCAGGCGCGCGCCGACGGAGAGCGACTGCTGACACGCGTCGGCCTGGCCGATAAACGCGATCAATATCCGAACCAGCTATCCGGCGGACAGCAGCAACGTGTCGCGATCGCGCGTGCACTGGCGATGAAACCGAACTTGATGCTCTTCGACGAGCCGACGTCCGCCCTCGATCCAGAAATGATCGGTGAAGTCCTTGACGTGATGAAAGAGCTTGCTCACGAAATGACAATGATCGTCGTCTCACACGAAATGGGTTTTGCTCGCGCTGCCGCGAATCGTATTGTATTTGTAGATCAGGGACAGATCGTCGAGCAGGCCACGCCGGAGGAATTTTTCCGTAATCCGCGCGAAGAGCGCACTCGATTATTCCTAAGTCAAATACTTCATTAGAGGGAAAGTGACCAGATGTAAGGTCCCTTGAGGGGACTGGGAATGGCCGCGGTCCAGGATGCGGATGATGTAAATTGTCCTACTGCCCTGACTTGAACAGCTCGAAGAATCAAAAAAGCTGATCCTGTTCTCAATGGGTCAGCTTTTTTGATTTTGCTTGCGATCTGTTAATCGGATGGCGTTGCCGCTGATTCTCCAGCCAACGCGCCGCGATCTTCCTTGCCGCGCACAAACGAGATTCCAGCCGCGACCAGGACCAAGACTGTGGAAACCAGGAAAGCGCTGTGCATGCCCGTCACAAAAGCCTTCATCGGCGCGGAGCCAAGCGTGACGTTATTGCCGACGAACAACTGCATCATCACATTGCGGGGCAGACTGCTTGCGGCAACTGCCAGCGCCAGCGCGAAGCTGGTCACCATGCCAGCCTGACGCAGGGTTGCCAGCGTGCCGGAGGCAATGCCGAGTCGATTCTTCGGCG
Source organism: Chloroflexota bacterium (assembly GCA_021823555.1). Next base: position 1,789 of record JAKANW010000385.1, on the reverse strand, counting down.
AAGCGTTCATCGCCGCGCTGGTATTTGGCGGGTAGAACAGGCCGCCGCCAAAACCCATTAATCCAAGTCCCGTGGCAATTTGCCAGTAAGGAGTGTTGGGCGTGAGCTGCATGAACCAGAGCAATGCCATACCCTGGACCAGCAAGCCAATCGTTGCAGGGATGCGCGCCCCGATGTGGTCGGCAATATTTCCTCCCAGCGGAGCGATGACGGAAGTGACGATCGGTAACGGGATCAGCAATAACGCGGCTTTCAATGGGTCATAGCCGAGCACGCCCTGCAAATAGAACACGATCAGGAAGTTGACCGCGAACAAGGCCAGCGACTGCATCATCGCCGACAGCACGGAAAAGTTGTAGATTCGGTTGTTGAACAGCGACAGGTCCAGCACCGGGCTTGTGACGCGGCGTTCCCACCACAGGAAAACGATCAACCCAAGCAGGAATAATCCAAACAACAAGACGATCGGCGTGGACGTAAAGTTGTACTGGATCCCAAGCGTCAGGGCGATGAGCAGGGCGGTCAGGCCGGCGCTGAAGCTGATTGCGCCAACCGCGTCGAATCTTTCACCCTGTTTGCGTCCCGACATCTCTTTCAAAGCGCGGTATCCCCAGACTGCTCCGAAGATTCCAACGGGCACATTGATAAAGAAGATCC
>JAKANW010000385.1:0-1122 GCA_021823555.1 Chloroflexota bacterium | reverse complement strand
CGCCAGTCGGCCAGGGTCAGGATCAGGCCGCCTAAAATGGGACCCGCTACCCCTCCGAAAGAGAATGTCACGGCATTGATTCCCAGCGCTTTGCCGCGTTCGTTGGGGGGAAAGACCTCCGTGATAATGGCTACGCTGTTGACCACCATCATGGCCGCGCCGCTGCCCTGCACGAGACGGAAGATGATCAGCTCCGTCGCGTTCGCGGAGAAGCCGCACAGCGCCGAGCCAATCGTAAAGATGACGAAGCCCAGGTTGTACATGCGGACGCGGCCGAACATGTCTGCCACGCGTCCAAAGGTGAGCAGGAAGACTGTGCTGACCAGGATGTACGCCATGATGACCCAGATCATTTCGATCAGGTCGGCGTGAAGTTTGACCATCATGTCGGGCAGGCCGAGGATGACGATGGTGCTGTCTATGGCGGCCATTAGTGCGCCGATGGTTGTGACGCTCAGGACGATCCATTTATAGGCGACATCCCTGCCAAACAATCTGTAAGTTGAATTTGCCGTATCCATAGAATGTATGTTTCTCCTTACAAGTTGATACTTTATTTTGATGATTTGGAATATGGAAATTGTACTACTGCACGCAGGGTAGGCGTGCGACCGAAGGGTCTCGTATTTCGGGTGTAGAAACCCTTCGCCGCCCCTTCGCTACGCTCGGGGCTTTGGCTCAGGGTGACACAACCAACTTATGTGAACGTCAATAGGAAAGCTGCCCCGTTTCGGAATTGGTGAACACCCGGGAAACGACCGCTCCGAATATGTTTTAACTGCAAATTACACAGGTAGCTTAACGTCAGGTTAGCGTTCGGCAGGCCCGCTTGACTCTCGATTCCCGGCATGTTATTATCTCCCGCCGGAGAACGAATGCCAGACAACCTTAGAGACAATCTAGAGGCCCATTCGGGGGAGTCGTTGGAGCCGCAGGAATCTTCCACCCCATTTGATCAACCTAACCGCCTTTCCAAATGGATGCAGAGTTTGCTCCACCTGGGTTTGGGCGATTCCCTGCTGCGCGCTACAACCAACATCTTTTCCGTAATTGCGATCCTGGGTGTCATCTGGCTGGCGGAGATGTATATCAATCAGCCGGCAGCGCAGGCAGCCGCGGGCA
>JAKANW010000384.1 GCA_021823555.1 Chloroflexota bacterium | reverse complement strand
GCCGACCATAATGCCATTGTTATCGCAGCACGTTCTGACGATATGGGCGCCGGCTTTCAATATATGGTTAAACGGTATGTGCAAGGCGATCAATCCCTGGAATCAGAGTCATCCAACACATATGGAGCGATAGCTTTAAGCGGCAAAGTAAAAATCATTGGAATAGTGATTGCGGTAGCAAAACTTGAAAACTCGCCAGGCAATAAGTGATACTATTTTAATAATCACGCCCAAATTCTTATCTTCAACCATCAGATAAATCCAGTTTCCCAGCCCAACCCCATTTTTCACTCTTTTGTTATAAAATTCAAACATGGACGGCGAGAAACGCTTTTATCAACAGTCTTGGTTCTATCCGGGTTCTTGGACGGTGTTCTGCCTGATTATTTATGTCTGGCAGATCTTCCGTCTAGGGGGACTTCAAGCCAGCCTGGTCTATTTGGTTGTCGACGCGCTCATTTTTGGCATCGGCATGGTGGTCTGGCTGGCATTCTTTGCCCAATTTATTCTGCCTGTATCACATTTTCGGGAACGACAAAAAATTTTTGATCGTCTGACGGCCCATCTTGCCGGTGGACACGGTCCGGCGATTTTTGTGAAAGACGGCGTGCCTATTCTTCGCAAAGACGAGGAAAAGAAAAAGGAACCTGGCGTCATGTGGCTGGACTCGGCCAGCGCGCTGCAATTGCGCGCCACTACCAAGTTCACGCGCGCCATTGGGCCGGGCGTCCATTTTACGGAGAATGGGGAATACATCGCTGGTGTGGTGGACCTGCATACGCAGAGCCAGGGACTCGGACCCTTCGCAAAGGACAAGCCATTTGATCCCAAACCGGAGTCGATATCGCAGGAAGAATATGATGCCATTCAACGACGCCGCAACGAGACCAGCGGCCTGACCCGCGACGGCATCGAGGTGGTTCCCAACGTCAACGTCAGTTTCAAGATCGACGCCGAACCAGTGGAAGGTGAAGGCCCCGGCTCGCGTTTTGCGGACTTGAAACCGACGGTGGGCAAAGACGGCAAGATTATCGAGGAAGCCAGCCCCGTATTCAAGGCCATTGCCGGAGAAGGTATCAACCCCAACCTATTGGACAAGCCGCCCGAAAAACAACTCGTCGCCTGGAACCGGCTGCCAGCCCTGATCGCCGCGGACCTGTGGCGCGAGTACATCAGCAAATTCACACTGCGCGACCTATTCACTCCCGATTTCGAAATCCCGCCAGATAAACCCGCGCCTCTCCAGCCAGCCTTACACGAGACGACCGCCCTCTACGAACCGATCACTGCCAGCACACCCCGCAACGCCTGGCAGGATAGCATTGCGGAGATCGTTCACGAAATCAATCACCTTCTGCTCGGCTGGATCACCAACCTGGAAAAAGAGACAGCCGCGCCTCCTCCCAAGCCCAAAGCACCCTCCGCACCCCCACCGGCCGGCGGTGGAACGGTCCGCAAAGGCACCGCGTTGGAGGTGATCAACGCCATGATCAAAGCGCGCATGACTCAGGAACGCGTGGAGGAATTGGATGCCAGCGGGCGGCGCACGGGCCGGGAGATCGAAAGCCCCGAATACAAATTATTGAAGAGCCGCGGCCTAAAAGTCATGAGTGGAAGCGCCGGTTCCCTGCGCTTCACCCCGACCGTGGAAGATCAACTCGTCCGCCAATGGAGCGCCACCTGGCTCAACAACGCCAAAGCGGAACGCGACGCCATCGACCGCCGCCGCAAGCAGATCGAACTTCAAGGACAGGAAAAAAGTCTGCGCGAATTTACCCACAATTTAAGCCGCAGCCTTCTACGGGCCAGGCCTGTTGGCGGCGTGGACACCATCAAATATTTGATCACGCGCACGCGCGACGAACTGATCCGCCAAGACCGGTTGTACCGCCGCCTGAGCACCGAAATCTCCGAGCTAGACGACATCCTCACCTGGCTGGAACAGTGACATATGGCTGTGTCAATTACCATTAAAGAAGAGGCTACGGAGACCGCCCTGCACCGGGAATGGGCCACCCTGCGCGTCTTGTTTCACCGCTTGGCGAATGCAATCCTCAATCGCGTCTTCGCTCTGGACGTGAAAGGCGCACACCACCGACAGAACGTGCTCCGCTTCCTGTTCGTGCTATCCGGCATCATCATCGTGCTAATCCTCGATCCATGGTCGAAATGGAGCGTGTACCTGAATGAGATTTTTTCGGCGTTATTTTCCCTCGACGCTGTTGCAACGACAAAAGCCGTCTCTGACCTGTTCAGCTTTGTGCGGACAGCCATCATCGACCCGCGCCTGATCAGTCTCCTGCCGGTATTCATCCTGCCATTCATCCTCTCCCATCATTTTGCGGCCAACTACTTGGCAGATATTTTCGAGATCGAAGACATCGATATTGCCCGCAAGTTCATCTCGGAGGTCGCGCTCCAAGGCGGCAACAACGAACTGCACATCAGCATCTCCAAGATGGATGAAAAGGAAATCGAGAAATCGCCCATCGTCCGCATCGGCGGCCCAGGTTATGTGACCGTGGAACTGGATACGGCCCTCCTGCTGGAAAAACCGGACGGTCGTCCACGCGTGATCGGCCCAACCTACAGCGGCAAGGCCGTTCTAGACGGGTTCGAGCGCATTCGCGACATTATCGACCTGCGCGACCAGGTGCCCAACGCCTTGGAGGTGGGAGGCCGCAGTTTGGACGGAATCCCGATCAACATCCAAGACGTGCGTGTGGTGTTCAACATTTACCGCGGTAACAAAAAACAGACCACACAGGAACCACACCCATTCAGCGAAGAGGCGTTCCGCAAACTGGTCTATGGCAAAGCACACCGCGTGACCGAAGGAGAACGCATCCACGAAAGCTGGTTCCATTCCTCCGGCGAGCCGACTTTAATGATGGCAATGAAGTCATTGGTCACCGGCGAACTAGGCGCATTCATCTCCAAGCGCAAACTGGGCGAATATCTCGCCAGCATCGGCGTGCCAGAAGTTCAGAGATTGCAGGAAATAGAAACTGCCATCACCCGCGATAAACAAAACCTGACCGGAACCAACCACCTGGAACCGCCGGACGCGCCTCCGATTCCAGACTTTACCACGCGCTCCAAACTCAGCAGTCTGTTGAGCGATTTCACCAAGGAATTCAACGAAAAGGAAAAAGGACGCGGCGTGCAGGCGCAATGGGTCGGCGTGGGCACATGGAAAATGCCGCCCGGCGTTCCCAGCCAAGTCATTCCCGAAAAGCATCTCGAAGCCTGGCGGCTCACGCTCGAAAACCAAGCGCGCGGTAGTAAACAGGCTTTGGATATTTTGGAGAAGGAATCCGCATTGTCGGAGCTCCAGCAAATTATCATCAAGGGCCCGATTCAAACTTACCGCATCAAACTCACGGAGAACTTGAGCAAGATAATGATGTCGCGGGAGCTAACAGCCATTTACATCAACCGTCTCAGTGATGTCATTGAGAAAATACGCAAAACGCGTCAGCGCATTCCGCCCAGCAGTTTTCCACCCAGTTTGGTCGTTGCCTATTATTACCTGCTCAGGCTTTTTTCTCATGGTCCGGAACCCCAAATCCCTGCGCCAACGTCGGAAGAGGAGCGAAAGCTCTATGCCCTTGCACTCTCCAAGATCGAAATACCGATAGCCCTCGAACGTTTGATCCTCCTCGAAAACGAACTCGACCCGGACCTCACCCGGACGGAATGCTTGCGGCGCATCATCCGAGCTTGGGACACCGACATGCAGGTGGATACCCGGCAGTCTTCTACCCCGCCCGGCGGCGAAGGCCGCGGCCAAGCCAGGCCCGAAACGCCCGGCGGAGGTCAGGCCGGTTCCAAAGGCGGAGTAGACACAGACAAATCCTCACCCAGCGAGGCCGATTTATACAATAACCTGCTAAACAAAGTACATGGCGAGGCGGCCCTCGCGGAACGTTTGATTGATTTCGAACGTAGGCACTTTCCAAGCGGCAATCGCCAAGAATGGATTCGCCGCGCCATCCAACGTTTGGAACGAGATAATAGGTGATGAAATGACCAGAGACTTCGCACAAGCCTCCAGCAATTCCATCCTCGTGATCGGCGCGGCCGGGCAGGATGTAGTCGGCCGCCTCGATGCGGACCTCCAGCCGGGCATCTCCAACCCGGCGCGCATCCGCACTTCCTACGGCGGCGTGGCGCGCAACGTGGCTGAAAACCTGGCGCGTCTGGGCCAGCCCGTCAACCTGATCAGCGTGGTGGGCCGCGACCGCCCCGGCGACGAATTGCTCGCCTACACCGCCGCGGCCGGGGTGGACGTCTCCGCGGTGCTGCATACCGACCTCTACCCCACCGGCTTCTACATGGGCGTGCTCGACGCGCGCGCCCATCTGCGCTTA
>JAKANW010000383.1 GCA_021823555.1 Chloroflexota bacterium | reverse complement strand
GGCGCCGAACTCGATAACTCAGCGCACCCCCTTAAGTGCCAACCGCACTTCTTACGCTGCTATGCCCCTCGCTGCATAAGCGATTCGCATGACAGTCCGGTCTTCAATGTAAGACCGCGTCCACCGGCCCCGATCTCCGCCAGGGACCGGCCCGGGCGAGACAAACGCGGAGTGCTGCACGCTACGCCGCTGCCCGTGCAAAAGACATAGCGGCTGATCGCAGACGGTTCGTGCCGGACGAGATGCCTGCGGTGACCCCCTTCGACCGGCTACGCTCGTAGATTTCCGAGGGTCGATTCTTTCGGACGCGGGTTCGATTCCCGCCATCTCCACCAGGCAACAGCCAGCGAAACCATCGCTGGCTGTTGTATTTTTTTCCGTGAGTGGAAAACTTCTTTCACCTTGCGCATTTTCCAATGGTTGAAGATAAATATCTTTATGCTATACTTTCTACTACAGATCGCGGCGTGCGGTCGTTTCATTTTATTTCCCGGAGGAGAATGGTATGAAACATGTCGCTTTGAAACCCGTCTTGTTTGTTGTTACCTTAGTGATGTCGGTCAGCCTGGCATGTAGTGTGGTTGCAGGGACCTCGCCAACGCAGGCTCCACCGAACCAGCCGGTTGAAACGCAACCACCGGTCCAATTGACCGCGGAACCGATCCAACCGACAGAGCCTCCCGCCACGGCTATTCCGCCAACACAGAGCCAATTCTATACGGAGGAATGGGATAATGGTCTTGGGAATTGGGTCCAACAGGTGGAGCTGAACCGGTCCGATGGCGATAAGACGCAGGCGCAAATTAGGGTCGATAGCGGTAACTTGGTTTTTGACTTGGGCAAAGAGTTGATCGCTTATGTGTTTCTTCCCAGCTTTAGCTACAAAAATGTCCGCATCGATGCGCGGGTTGACAATCGCGGCACAAATGTGAACGATGTCCTGCTCGTGTGCCGGAAATCCGATGAAGGTCACTATCTGGTGAATATCGCCAACAGCGGCTTGTATGCAATGTACGCTTTTGATGCAGCCAAGGGAACGTACACCCGCATCGCGGACGGCGGCTCCAACAAGATCAAACAGGGCAAGGATGTGAATGATTACACCTTGATCTGCAATGATCGCACCTTGACCTTGCTCATCAACGGCAACAAGACCCGCGCCTACACCGACAATCAGTTCGTGTTCGGCGCAGGCCAGATCGGTGTGGGCGTGGCTTCAGAAGAGCAACTGCCGGTCAAGGTTGCATTCGAGTCGGTGAAAATCAGCCAGCCGTAGCTTGTAAAAATCTGAATATTTTTATGAACAATGTGCCACCTTTGCCGGTGGCACATTTGATTCCGGTTTATACTATTGTTACTCATACCTGATGAAAACCATGAAATTTCACAGCTCGTTATTCCTTGCTTTTATTTTTCTGCTCACCGCTTGCCAGGTTGAAATCAGCGGCCCCACACCGATTGCCGCGTTTTCCCCGTCTCCCCTCCCACCGACGCCGATTTCGCCGCCCCCGTCACCGACCGCCACCTTTGCCCCCTCCGCCCGCTATTTTTTGGAGAACTTCAATGCGGAGGTCAAAGGCTGGTCCACCATCATCACCAGCGGCGAACCGGGCCTGCTTGACCTGAGTGCCAAAGACGGAAATTGGGTTTTCGACTTGGGCGGCAAAAACCTTCACGTCTTGGCGCTCTACGACCTGGAAGCCTATAAAAATGTGCGCATTGATTTTAGCGTGAAGAGCCTTGGCGAAGATGCCTATAGCTTGAATATCCTTTGCCGCTACACCAAGAATAATGGCTGGTACCAATACGAAATCTTCAACACCGGTTTGTATAACCTGTATTACGTCACTTGGGACCAGAACGCGCAGCCCAATCCCGTTTTGCTGGCGGAAGGCGGCACGGATGCCATTCACGCTGGACCGGCATCGAATCAATTTACTGTAATTTGCAAAGATCGCGCACTGGACCTTTACATCAACGATCAACTCGTCCGGTCTTACACCGATAATCAATACGTGTTGCTCCAAGGCCAAATTGGGATTGGCGTCTTCTCGTTTGAACGGGCGCCGGTCCGCCTGGCATTCGACTGGCTGAAAGTCAGCCTGCCTTGACTTTTGCAGGGGAATATCTCCGTTCCATTGGAGGTGTTCGCCATGAACAAAAATGATTGGACGCGGCTTCTAGTTGGCGTACTGATTCTGACAGGGCTGGCCGGATGTGGCTCCCCAGCTGAATCCGCCTCCCCGGCTGCACCGCCTCGACCTTCCCCCAGTATGGTTTCTCCAACCCAAACTCCATCAGCCCCCCTTCGTTTTTTTACAGAGACTTTCGATTCCAAGCCTACTGGTTGGCAAATCACCCAAATCAACGGCGACCCCAAACTGCTGCAAGTCTCTATTGAATCTGGCCGGTGGAATTTTCTGCTGGGCGGCGCATATTCGTACGTATACGCGATCCACCAGCCATTCATTTACCAAGCTGTACACATTGAAGTCCACGTTTCCAACCGCGGCGCGGACCGAAATTTCACCAGCCTGATTTGCCAGTTCGACATTGACAAAGGTTGGTATGAATTTGACATATCCAACGACGGCTCCTACCACATCCTGTACGCGGCTTGGGATAGAAAAGCCAAAGCCGCTCATTATTTTCCGCTCGTAGATGGAGCCTCAAACTTGATCCGCTCCGGCCTATCCGATAATGTGTACGCGGCCACTTGCAACAGTGGTTCTCTGACGCTGAGTATCAACGGGGAGCAGGTGCATTCGTTGGAAGATGATGAATATGCTTTGCGTGATGGGCGCGTGGGAATTGGCGTTTCCTCCTTTGACGTGCTGCCCGTTCGCTTGGAGTTTGATTCCGTTACCGTCAGCGCGCCGTAAAAGCAATTGAACCGAAAAGAAAGGGGGAATGTTGTAACTCTCGCTTGTGCTTTATAGAAAATCTATGTGCTGTTAATGGGATTCTTGCACTTAAGGGTTAAATTATGACCATTACAAGCAAATTCACGCCAAGAGCGTATCGAGAGGAGTTTCTTATGGGAAAAATTATTGGAATTGACCTTGGGACAACCAACAGCGTTGTCTCCGTCATGGAAGGCGGCCAGCCGACCGTGATTTCCACTGCGGAAGGCGGGCGATTATGCCCGTCGGTCGTCGCGTTCAACAAAAACGGCGAACGACTCGTGGGTCAGACCGCGAAGCGACAGGCGGTGATCAACTCGGAGAATACCATCTATTCCATTAAGCGTTTCATGGGCCGCCATTACGATGAGGTCGCGAGCGAACGCGTTATGGTTCCGTATCAGGTGGTGCAGGGTCCGTCTGACGATGTGCGTGTGAAAATTCCCATCACCAACCGCGAGTACAGTCCGCAGGAAATTTCCGCGATGATACTAGCCAAATTGAAAGCTGATGCTGAGGCGTATTTGGGACAACCAGTCACACAGGCAGTCATTACCGTTCCGGCGTATTTCAACGACAGCCAGCGCCAGGCTACCAAGGACGCGGGCCGCATTGCCGGTCTGGATGTGATGCGCATCATCAACGAACCGACCGCATCTGCGTTGGCGTATGGCCTCGATAAAAAGAAAGATGAGACCATCCTGGTTTTCGACTTGGGCGGCGGCACATTTGATGTGTCGGTATTGGAAGTTGGCGAAGGTGTGATCGAAGTCAAGGCCACTAACGGTGACACGCACCTCGGCGGCGACGACTGGGACCAGCGCATCGTAAATTGGGCCGCGGATGAGTTCAAGAAGGAGCAGGGCATTGATCTGCGTCAGGACCGCCAGGCGCTTCAGCGTTTGCGCGAGGCGGCAGAGAAAGCCAAGATTGAGCTCTCCACGATGATGGAGACCGAACTCAACCTGCCGTACATCACCGCGGATGCCTCCGGCCCGAAACACATGCAATTGAAATTGACGCGCGCCAAATTCGAGCAAATGACCAACGACTTGCTGGAGCGTTGCCGCAAACCCTTTGAAGCTGCGCTCAGCGACGCTGGGATTTCAGCGGGCAAATTGGATGAAGTTGTGTTGGTGGGTGGTTCTACCCGTATGCCAATGGTCCAGGATTTGGTTCGCAAGCTGACCGGCGGCAAGGAACCGAACAAGGGCGTCAATCCCGATGAGGTCGTTTCGGTTGGCGCGGCCATCCAAGGCGGCGTGCTCGGCGGCGAGGTGAAAGATATCCTCCTGCTCGACGTGACCCCGCTTTCGCTGGGCGTGGAAACCCTCGGTGGCGTGATGACCGTCATGATCGAACGCAACACCACCATCCCGGTCAAGAAGACCGAAACGTATTCCACTGCCGCGGACAACCAGACCGCTGTGGACATTCACATTCTGCAAGGGGAACGCCCGCTCGCCGCGGA